>CAJXNA010000038.1 GCA_913056415.1 uncultured Chloroflexota bacterium
TCAAGGGTCGGGGCAGAGGGGGCGGTTCTGAAAACGCCCGCTCAAAGCGCAGGCCACCAGAACTCGATCGAGTAAAGTATGACGCTCCAACATTGTAAAAGAGGATGTTCTCGGCATCGCAGGCTTGGTTGACATTGCTCACATAAGTCGCGTGAAGAACTTCGTCTGAACCGCATTCAAGCGTTCGTACGGCTTCACGAAGGTCCTCTCGCATTCTCTTGAGCCACCCAATCGGTTCAAATGGCAATCGCTTGATAGACCACAACTCCACGGGATGCGCTGGTCCAGGATCGAGAAGCAGGTAGGAGTCGGGATAATCCCTAGGGCGGTTCACGCGACGAGTCCCCCTACTCCACCACGAACGTGCCCACCATCTGGGTGGGGTGCACGTCGCAGCGGAAGAAGTAGACGCCGGGGTCCGGCGGGTCGAACGTGATCGTCTCCGTGCAGTCGGTGCAGATCGGCGTGCCGGCGATGCGCTCGGAGGCCGAGTCATCGGTGTACAGAGCCCAGTTGTGAAGGATGGCGGGGTCCTGGTTGTCGGCGGTGAGGGTGACAGGCTGGTCGGCGGGCACAGCGACGTCCACCGTGTCGAACTGGATGGTGGGGATCATGGCGACGTCCACCACCGTCCCCTCGCCCGTAACCCCGCCGTCGGCGGGCGTCCCCTCGGCGACGGCCGCGCCGTCCTCCGGCTCCACGTCCTCGATGCCGGCGCCGGAAGGGAGGGTGAAGGCGAGGACGAAAGTCGCAGCGACGGCGGCGAGAACAAAGGCGATGAGCGCCTCGCCCAGGGGTAGTTTCGTGACGTCAAGCTTCATACGCGTGTCGAGCCACCTGCGGCAGGCTCCATTTATATATAACGGAGCGGGGTCTTAGGCGCTAGACGCTGCGGGTTTATTCGGGTGCTATACTTCGAACTGGAGACGGAAGATGGCTACGCTTGTCGAACACCTTAGCCGCTCCAAGACCACGCTTCTGGCGGAGCTGGCCCAGGAGATCGGGGACCGACGGGTCCTGGAGGCGATCGCCAGGGTGCCGCGAGAGCGGTTCGTGCCGCGGGAGCTGCGGCCCTACGCCTACGAGAACCGACCCCTACGGATCGGACACGGCCAGACGATATCGCAGCCGTTGATCGTGGCGATGATGATGCAGGCGCTGTCGCTGCAGGGGGACGAGAAGCTGCTGGAGGTGGGCACCGGCTCCGGCTACCAGGCGGCGCTGCTCTCGCACCTGGCGGCAGAGGTGGTCAGCGTGGAGCGCGTGCCGGAGCTGGCCGAGCAGGCCGGGCACGTGCTGGCGGAGCTGGGGTACGCGAACGTGAGCGTTCACGCGGCCGGCGAGACGCTGGGCTGGCCCGACGATGCGCCGTACGACGCCATCATCGTGACCGCCGCCGCGCCCAGGGTGTCGCAGGAGCTGATGGAGCAGCTGGTCATGGGCGGGCGAATGGTGATCCCGGTAGGGAGCCGTGACCTGCAGGAGCTGGTGCGGGCAGTGAAGAGCCCGGAGGGGCCGGCGCTCACCAACCTGGGGCCCTGCCGGTTCGTGCCGCTGCTGGGCCCCGGCGCTTGGGCAACAGATAACCCCTACCGAAGACCACGACCACGCTGACGGCGCTCTCCGCCGACATAAGCAGCACAGGGCGCGTTATTTGCTCACCAGACGGCGGCAAAGCTCGTCTGGAAAGCGTTAACCAGAACGATTATGACGCGTTCTCTCCATTGACTGACAATATCGGGAGCCGGATTTTCGAAAATTAGCCATCGAATACGTCGGCAACCGCTAGACAAAGGAAGGAGGTGACAATAAGATATGGCAGTCAGTTCCCCTGGCAGGCTTCGTAGTTCGGAGAGCTCTTCCATGCGCAAAAGTCTTGGTGAGTTCCTGGTTTTCCTTGCAGTGGAGAAAGGAGCATCCGCCAATACGATAGCCGCCTACAAGAACGACCTCCAGCAGCTCGCCGACTTCATTGGGTCCCGCGCAAGCAGTGACGGCTGGCGAAGCCTGAGCCGGTCCGATATCCAGGACTTCATCCTGAACCTGAAGGAGCGCGGCTACACGGAAACGTCCGTGGCCCGCAAGGTAGCGGCCGTCCGCTCATTCTTCGCGTTCCTGGCCGCAGAGGGCTCCATCACCGCTAACCCCACGGAGGGGCTCAGCTCCCCCCGTGTGGGGAAGACCCTGCCCAAAGCGATCAGCCCCAATGAGGTCGACGAGCTCTTGGAGCAACCGGCCCGCCGCTCCACCCCGGAAGCGAAGCGGGACCGCGCGATGCTAGAACTCCTGTACGCCACCGGCATGCGGGTGACGGAGCTGGTGTCCCTGGACATGGAAAACCTGAACCTGGACCCGCGTTCCCCCTTCGTGAGGTGCATAGGCAAGGGAGCGAAAGAGCGTTCGATCCCGATCCACGACCACGCCCTCGAGGCGCTGAACGGTTATCTCGAGGACGGCAGGCCGATAATGGTCCGCAACCACGACGAGCCGGCGTTGTTCGTCAACCGCCGTGGAGAGAGGCTCACCAGGCAGGGCTTCTGGCTGATCCTCAAGGGCTACGCCAAGTCAGCCAACCTGGGCGATGGGGTAACGCCGCACACGCTGCGCCACTCCTTCGCCACCCACATGCTGCGCGGCGGCATGCCCTTGCGGAACGTCCAGGAGATGCTGGGTCACGCCAACATCTCAACCACCCAGGTCTATACCCACCTCACCAGCGACCACGTGCGGGAGGTCTACGAGCGGGCACATCCGCGCGCTCAATAGCGGCGGCGTCAACACGGTGTGGTGATGGGGAGGGCGGCGTACGGAATACGTATAGCCGCCCTCCTTCTGGTTATGGCGGCTATCGCCGCAGCCTGCGCAGGCGATAGCCCCACACCTCCCACCTCGCCGACCCTAGCGCCGAGCCCTGCTCCCACAGCCATCCCCACCGAGGCCACATCGCCATCGCCATCGCCATCGCCAGATGAGCCGCCTGACCGTGACCTCATCGATCTGGCGCAGCGGTTCCGCGGCCTGCCGCCGGACACGCCCCGGATCGCTCGCCAGTCGCCGTTCAATTACAGGGTCGGCGACCGCGAGGAGTTCACGATCCTGAACCTGAACGAGCCTTCGCTGCGAACAGCCACCGCCAGCGTACGGGCGGTCACGCAGCGCGCCTACTTCTTCGTGGAGGACGGCCTGGACGTGGACGACTCAGCCCTGGAGACGATCATCAGCGACTTCGAGACGCTGGTCTACCCCCGCGTGACCGCCGCCTTCGGGCAGGAACGGTCGCCGGGCGTGGACGGTGACACCCGAATCAGCATCGTCCACGTCAACCTCAGCGGCGCCGGCGGTTACGTCAGCTCCTCCGACGCCTACCCCAGGTCAGCGGTGCCCCGCAGCAACGAGAGGGAGGCGATATACCTGGACGCCTCCTTCTTGGACTCGCCGGGGGCTGTCTACAACGCGATCCTGGCCCACGAGCTCCAGCACCTGATCCACGATAAGGCGGACGAAGGCGAGGAGGCCTGGGTCAACGAGGGCCTCTCGCAGGTGGCGGCGGAGCTGGCCGGCGGCGGGACGACAGCGGCAGGCAGCTTCCTGGCCGATCCAGACAGCCAACTCAATCACTGGCCGCAGGGGGGCGGCGTCCACTACGGGGAATCGCAGCTCTTCTTCCGCTATCTGCTGGACCGGTTCGGCGGCCGGGAAAACGCGGCGGCGCTTCTAGCCATACCCGAGGACGGGATAGCCGGGGTGGACGCCTACCTGCAGGAGTTCGGGACCTCGTTCCTTGAGGTCTTCGCGGACTGGCTCGTCGCCAACTACCTGGACGAAGCCTCAGGCCCCTACGCCCACGAAGGAGCCAGCCTGACCGTCTCATCCGTCACCACGATAGGCAAGACGAGCGAGGGGGACGACAGCGTCAGCCAGTTCGCGGCCGACTACCTGGAGATCGATCCCCCGGCGGGGGGCTCCACGTTCTCTTTCGACGGCTCAGACCGGGTGGGGATCGGCATAGAGCCCCGCGACGGCGCGTTCTGGTGGTCGAACGCGGGTGACAGCATGGACAGCCGGCTGACGCGCGAGTTCGATCTGAGCGGGCTTACCTCCGCCACTCTGCGCTTCTGGACCTGGTTTGAGACCGAGCTGGGCTGGGACTACGCCTACGTCGCCGCCTCCAGGGACGGCGGTCAGACCTGGGAGGCGCTCCCCGGCCGTCAGACCACGGAGTTCGACCCGGTAGCGCTCGCCTACGGGCCGGGCTACAGCGGCAGCAGCGACGGCGAGTGGGTGCAGGAGGAGATAGACCTCACACCGTACGCCGGCGGCGAGGTGCTGCTACGGTTCGAATACGTCACGGACGACGCGACCCACGAGCGAGGCTTCGCGGTGGACGATATCGAGATACCGGAGCTGGCTTTCGCCGATGGCGTGGATGACGGGAACGGTTGGCAGGCGGAGGGGTTCCGCCGCATCGAGGAGCCGCTGCCGCAGCGATTCCTCGTGCAGCTCATCGAGCGGGGCGAGCCGCATCCGCCCAAGGCGGACCGCCTGGAGCTGCGGCCCGGCAACCGGTTTGAGATAGCGTTGGACGGCCCGGCTACTATCGTCGTGGCGGCCATCACCGAGGGGACGACGGAGGCCGCCACCTACCGCTGGTCCCTGCGCCTGCCTGCCGGCCAGGCAGGGGCGGACTGACCGCGTCGCGTTGCCGCCCAAAGGCGCCACGGGTATCATGAGCCTGCCATGATCATATCCGTCATCGGGGGTGAGAACTCTCTGGAGGATGCCCTTCGTCTGGCCGAGGAGGTCGGCCGCGAGCTGGGGAAGCGGGGCGTCACAGTCTGCTGCGGAGGCGGCGGCGGCGTTATGGAGGCTGTCTGCCGCGGCGCCCGCTCCGCCGGCGGCCACACGATCGGCATCATGCCCGGCCGAGACGCCTCTCAGAGCCCGCCCAACCCCTGGGTGGAGTTTCCCGTCTTCACCGGCATCGGCTACGCCCGCAACTCCTCGGTCGTGCTCACGGGCGAGGCCGTCATCGCCGTGGACGGCTCCTACGGCACGTTGAGCGAGATCGCCTTCGCCATGATCCACGATGTGCCGCTGGTGGGGCTCGACACCTGGGGCTTCGATTACCGCGGCCATGACACCGAGAAGATAGTCCGCGTTTCCACCGCCCAGGAGGCGGTAGAGAAGGCGATAGAGATGGCGAAGCAGCGCGGCGGCGGCGCCAAGTGACCCCGATGAAATCGGGGCAGCGCCCAGCATGAGCAGCGAGATCCGCTCCATACGCGCCCGCGAGATCCTGGACTCCCGTGGGAACCCCACGGTAGAGGCGGAGGTGCGCCTGGCCGACGGCGCCCTGGGCCGCGCCGCCGTGCCCTCCGGCGCCTCCACCGGCGCCTACGAGGCGGTGGAGCTGCGCGACGGCGACCGCGACCGCTACGGCGGCAAGGGCGTCCTCAAAGCCGTCGCCAACGTCAACGATCTGATCGCACCAGCGCTGGCCGGGATGCCAGCCGAGGAGCAGGAGAGGGTGGACGCGACGCTCATCGCGCTGGACGGCACGCCCAACAAGTCGAAGCTGGGCGCCAACGCCATCCTGAGCGTCTCGCTGGCCGTGGCGCACGCCGCTGCCGACAGCGCCTCCCTTCCTTTATATCAATACTTATCGAAGGGCGCTGCGGAGCTCATGCCTCTGCCGCTGTTCAACATCCTGAACGGCGGCAGGCACGCCGAGGGGTCGGTAGAATTCCAGGAGTTCATGGTGGCCCCCATCGGCGCCGGCTCATTCGCCGAGGCGCTGCGGATGGGGTCGGAGGTGTACCACGCCCTGGGCCGCATCCTGCACGACGAAGGGTCGCCCACGACGATCGGCGATGAGGGCGGGTACGCGCCGCCTCTGGCCCGCAACGATGACGCCGTGACGCTGGCGCTGAGAGCGATCGAGGCCGCGGGCTACCGCCCCGGCGATGACATCGCCCTCGCCATCGACCCGGCGACCTCAGAGCTGGAGGCGGACGGCCGCTACGTGCTGGCCCAGGAGGGCCGCACCCTGTCGCCGGAGGAGCTGGTCGATCTGTGGGAGGGCTGGCTGGACCGCTACCCTATCGTCTCTATCGAGGACGGGATGGCCCAGGACGACTGGCCGGGCTGGCAGCTCCTCACCCAGCGGCTGGGCTCGCGGGTGCAGCTTGTCGGGGACGACCTGTTCGTGACGAACGTGGAGCGCATCCGCCGCGGCGTGGAGGAGGGCTCAGCCAACGCGGTGCTGATCAAGGTGAACCAGATCGGCACGCTGACGGAGACGCTGGCGGCGATGGCGGAGGCGGGCAAGGCGGGCTGGTCTTGCGTTATGTCACATCGCAGCGGCGAGACGGAGGACACGACGATAGCGGACCTGGCGGTGGCCACGGGCTGCGGCCAGATCAAGTCCGGCGCCCCGGCCCGCGGCGAGCGCACGGCGAAGTACAACCGGCTGCTGCGCATCGAGGAGGAGCTGGGCGCGAAGGCCCGCTTCGCGGGGCGCGGTATACTGGTGCAGAGGAAGTAGTTATGCTTACAGCCTACATTCGAGCCGCTATGGGAAAAGCCCAGTACAAGATTCTCGACGACGGCATGTATTTCGGGGAGATACCTGACTTTCAGGGTGTCTGGGCCAGCGAAGCGACCCTGGAGGAATGTCGCGGCATCCTCCAGGAGGTGCTAGAAGAGTGGCTGCTGCTCAAGCTTCGCGACAACGAAGAAGTGCCTGAGCTTGAAGGAATCGCCCTCTCTCCAAAAGCAATTAAGGCGTGAAGCCCGTCTCTCGCCGAGAACTCGTTCGCAGATTTCGAGAACTCGGCTTCGACGGGCCTATAAGCGGTGGACGGCACGCTTTCATGCAGAAGAACAAACTGAAGGTTCATATCCCCGGAGAGCACCGACGCGACATCTCCGTGGCGCTGCAACGCGAAATCATTCGGCAAGCTGGAATAGCAGTGAAGGAGTGGCAGTCCGCCTGATCCTATCTGTCACGGGCTGAATGCAGGAGGAGATCCCCACATGCCTATCGAGATCAAAAGCGTAGGAGTGCTCGGCGGCGGCGTCATGGGCGCAGGCATCGCCCAGGCGCTGGCCGTCGGCGGGCTGAAGGTCGCCGTCCGCGACATCAGCGACGAGCTGATCGAGAAGGCGCGCTCCACGATTGTCGACGGCCGCTACGGCCTGAAGCGGGGCGTCGAGCGGGGCAAGACCACGCAGGAGCAGATGGACGCCGCCATCGCCAACCTCTCCTTCACCACTAACCTGGACGACCTGAAGGACGTGGACCTGATGATCGAGGCGGTGCCGGAGGACCTTGATCTGAAGAAGAAGGTCTGGGCCGAGGCGGACGGCGTCGTGCAGCCGCAGGCGGTGTTCGCCACCAACACCTCCGGCCTGGTGATCGGCGAGCTGAACCAGGCGGTGTCGGAGTCGCGGCGGCCGCAGTTCATCGGCGCGCACTGGTTCAGCCCGGCGCCGGTGATGAAGCTCGTGGAGCTGGTGCACGCCCCCGAGACCGCCGAGGAGACGCTTCAGGCGCTGGAGTCGGTCTGCCAGCGCATCGGCAAGGCGAGCGTGCGAGTGAAGGACGCGCCCGGCAAGTACGGATTCATCGCCAACCGCGTCTACTTCGCGGCCGTGCGCGAGGCGCAGGCGGTGCTGGCGGAGGGGATCGCCTCCGCGGAGGACATCAACAAGGCGATGGTGCAGGGCTACAACTGGCCTATCGGCCCTCTGGCGATGGTGGAGGGTGCGCGCAAGGGCTGGCAGTAGCGGTGCCCGTCCACGCCACGCCCCGCAAGAACCTAGAACCCAGAACCAAGAACCGGTGCGGCGTAGGTTCTGAGGAGAGGTGCAACGGATGAAGATCTGGTCGCTGCTGCCCAGCGCTACCGAGATACTGTTCGCCCTCGGTCTGGGCGAGCAGGTGACCGGCGTCACCCACGAATGCGACTACCCGCCGCAGGCGGCGGCGAAGCCCCGCGTCACGATCAGCTACATCGACTCCGGGCGCCCCAGCGGGGAGATCGATGCCCAGGTAACCGAGTACTTCCAGGCCGGGCGGCAGATCTACGGGATCGACGAGAAGCGGCTGCGGACCGACCCGCCCGACCTCATCGTAACGCAGGACCTGTGCCCCGTTTGTGCCGTGTCGCCGTCCGACTTCAGCGGCCACCTTGAGACGGCCGACTGCCGGGCGGCCATCGTGACGCTCAACCCCAACCTGCTGGAAGACGTGCTGGACAACATCCTTCAAGTAGGAGAGGCGACCGACCGTCTCCGTGAGGCGGAGGCGCTGGTGGCGTCGCTCCGGGAGCGGATCGACGCTGTCCGCGCGGCAACAGAGGGCGAGCCGAGGCCGCGCGTGCTCTGCCTGGAGTGGCTGGGCCCGCCGATGCCCGCAGGACACTGGGTGCCCCAGATGGTGCAGATCGCGGGAGGCCACAGTGAGCCGATAGCAGCGGGTGAGCCCTCGCGCAAGCTGCCCTGGGAGGAGATGCGGGCCTGGGAGCCGGAGATCGTGGTTCTCATGCCCTGCGGCTTCGACGCCCAGAGGGCGGCGCGAGAGTCGGCCTGCCTGGCGCGGCTGGAGGGCTGGTTCCAGCTTCCGGCGCTGCGCAAGGGCCGGGTATACGCCATGAACGGCAACGCCTACTTCAGCCGCCCCGGCCCGCGACTGGTGGACGGCCTGGAGATGCTCGCACGGTTGCTCCATCCGGAACGCTGGCCGCACCAGCCATCGGATGGCAGCATCCTCAAGCTCGTCTCACCGCCCGCCGGCAGCTCGAGCGTCGAGAACTGGGCTCCCCGCTTCGAACCTTCGCTGTCGCCATGAGCGAGCGGCAGCCCCCGAAGATCGCGCCCTACACCTTTCCGGAGCGCTACGAACTGCCCGGCCGCCCGGCGGACGCCTCGCCGACGGTACAGGACGCCCACCGCCAGACCCGGTTCCTCCTCGCACCCGACCTATCGCTGTTCGAGCGGGCGATGAACCTCCAGCTTGCCGTCGTGGCGGCCTCGGCGAAGAAGCGAAGCCCGGAGACGGCGGCGCTGCTGGGCTTCTGGTCGCGCACGTTCGCCTACCTGTCGGACGCCTGCATGCTGCTGAGCCGAGCCTCCTACCTCTCGTGTCCACCACTGCTGCGCGCCGCCTGCGACTGCCTAGCCGCCCAGCGCTCCCTGCTGGCTGAGGGCTTCGCCGAATACCACCAGTGGCTGGCCACGGCGCTGGGGAAGGACCGCAAGCACGCGGCCTCGCACATCGAGCTGGGCCGCTATCGGGCCGGCTCCGTGCTGGCCGAGGACGAACGCCTAGGGAGCGCCTACCGCCTCCTCACCGACCTGGCGATGCCGCACTTCGGCAGCACCGTTCTTCAGACCGCACCGGACTCAAGCCAGCAGAAGCTGGCGCTCGCCTTCGCCGATAGCCTCTTCCACCTGGGATGGGCGGAGCTCATCGCCGGCTGGCTGCTCCTGCTGGCGGGCGCCCAGATGGAGACGGCGCTGGCGGCGGCGGAGTTCGAGGCCGGGGATGCGCTGCGAGAGGACGCGGCGCGGCTGCTGGAGGAGACGAGCCAAGCGCTGGCGAACTCGAGGCGGTGCCGCGCGGAGGAGCTAGGCGATGGGCGGCGCCTGATTCACAACTTCCGTCGGGCGGTCAGCGGCGCGCCCAAGCGAGTGCTGTTTTGAGCGCGACGCAGCCCGGCTCACTACTCCCTGCCGTCGGCAAGCATGACATCCGCAGCAGCCGGCGCGGGTCGCGCCTTCGGCGCCCTGCCGCCTTCCACCCGCATGTCCGGCAGCCAGTGCAACCAACTGGGTAGGTACCAGTTCAGGTCGCCCAGGAGCTGCATGCTCGCGGGCACCAGCACAGACCGGATGATCGTAGCGTCCAGGATCACCGCTACCGCCATCCCGAAGCCTACCTGCTGCAGCGATACGGTGTCGCCCATAGCAAAGCCCGAGAACACGGCCACCATGATCAGCGCCGCCTCGGTGATAATCCCGGCTGTCGATCGCACACCGAACGCCACGGACGCGGCGTTATCGCCCGTCCGGTCGAACCGCTCCCTGATCCGGCTCAGCAGGAACACGTGGTAGTCCATCGACAGCCCGAACAGGAAGGCGAACAGGAACAGCGGCAGCCAGGCCTCGATCGTCTCCGTACGCTGGAAACCGAAGATCTCGTTCCCCACGCCGTGCTGGAACACAAGGACCAGCAGGCCGTAGGCGGCGCCGACCGACAGCAGGTTCATGATCAGCGCTTTCACCGGCACCACCAACGACCGGAACACGACGAGCAGCAGCAGGAAGCTGAGACCCAGCACGAACGCGAACACGATCGGCGTGTAGGTTCGGATGACATCGAACATGTCCTCGGTATGGGCGGTAGCGCCGGTAACCAGTACGTCCGCATCCACGCCGGCGAACGCGGCCGGGATATGCTCGCTTCGCAGCCGCTTGATCGCGTCGTGCGCAGTATCAGCGTCCGGATCGCCCACGATCAGCGCCGACACAAGCGCGAGATCGCCGGCGTCGTTCGTTTCCACCGTCGCCTCTCCGAACATCGCATCCCCGTCCAACGCGACCAGCAGGCGTTCGATCCCCTGTTGAACCGGCTGCGAGCCGATGTCCTCGGCGTCCACCACAATCTCCGCAGGCGAGATGAGCCCGGCGGAGAAGTCATTGTCGAGCGTCTCGAAAGCGCGGCGTGACTCCGTGTCCTCCGGCAGGGTGCTCACGCCGGCCAGCCCCGTGCTGATCGTGACCAAAGGGGCCGCAACAGCCAGGAGAATCGCCACGGCGCCAACGGCGCTAATCACGGGGTGAGCCATGACGGCGGTCGCCACCCAACCCCAGAAGCCGCCTTCGTCCCCAGCGGAGCGGCCGCGCTGCAACAGAGGTAATCGCAACGCGTTGATGCGGTCGCCCAGCAGGCTCAGCACGGCCGGCAGCAGGGTCAGCGCCGCCAGTACGGCGAAAATGGCGACGACGATCGCCCCGGTGGCCAGGCTGCGGTAGATGTTCATCGGCACGATAAACAACCCCATCAGGCCCACAATCACCGCGCCCCCCGAGAAGAGCACCGCCCTGCTCGCGGTCGCCCCTGCCCTTGCGATCGCCTCCTCCTTCACGAGGCCGCTTCGCCGCTCCTCGCGGAAGCGATGGACGATGAACAGCGAGTAGTCGATGCCCAGCGCCAGGCCGATAATCGTGAGTATGTTGACGACCATGAAGTTCAGCTCGAACGCCTGCCCGATCAGCGCCACGGTACCCACCGCCACGACGATAGCCAGCAGCGCCAGGATGATCGGGACGCCGGCGGCGACCGCCGCGCCGAACACCAGCAGCAGGATAAGCAGCGCTATAGGCAGAGCGATGAGCTCGCCTTGCTGGAGGTCCTCCGCCGACAGATCGTTCATCGTGCGCTGGATACTGCCGTTACCGGCCGTCAGGACCTCGAAGCCTTCCCGCCCGTTCGCCTCCTCCACCAGCTCCACCAGCGGTCCCACGTTGTCGGACGCATCCTCGACATCGCCCGCGAC
>CAJXNA010000039.1 GCA_913056415.1 uncultured Chloroflexota bacterium
CACCTATGTCACAAAGACTTGTTCTCTTCATTGATGCTCAGAATATGTATAAGGGAGCGCGGGAGACTTTCTTTGGCAACACTGGCTTCCATACTCGCGGCCAATTCTACCCCTCGAAGCTTGGTGAGTTGATCGCAAAAAAGGTACCCATTGGTCATGAAGGCGAAGCCAGGACTTTGACCGAAGTGCGAGTGTACTCAGGACGCGCCGACTCGTCTAGGGACTCCAAGACTTATGGTGCCAATCGGAGACAGTTTGCCGCTTGGGAAAAGCAAGGTGTTATCGTAAAAGCACGCACGCTGAAATATCGCTACGATTGGCCGAATTCAGAGCCGCAGGAAAAGGGTGTTGATGTTGCGCTTGCTGTTGATTTCGTAGTGATGGCGGTTGAGGGACGGTACGACATTGGAGTCATTGCCTCGACTGATACCGACCTTCTCGCAGCTATCGAATATGTGGTCACCAAACCCGATATCAGGGTAGAAGTTGCAGCTTGGCACAACGGCGCGAATAAGGAACTAGCTTTGCCTAACGTTCATTTGTGGTGCCATCGAATGCTGAAAGTAGACTACGACTTCGTAGCCGATTATCGAGACTATAACATCGCCACCTGACTTTATAGCACAGTTATGAACAGGGCTATTGAGCCTGACCCGCCAAACGTGTTTCCTGTTTCGTGTCTCGGCTAGTAGTCCATGGGCGGCGGTCCCTCGGACGCCCCGGCCGAGGGCGGCTCCGGGATCTCGGCAACCAGCGTCTCCGTGGTCAGCACCAGGCTGGCGATGGAGGCGGCGTTCTCCAGCGCGGTACGGGTGACCTTGGCCGGGTCTATGATCCCGTGCTTGAACAGGTCGCAGTACTCGTCGGTGTCGGCGTCGTAGCCGTAGCCGCCGTTCTTGTTCCGGCGCACCTGGTCCACCACCACCATCCCCTCCTGGCCGGCGTTCTCGGCGATCATTCGCAGCGGCTCCTCCAGCGCCTTCCGGAGTATGGCGACGCCGGTCCGCTCGTCGGCGGAGAGGGACTTCTCCAGCTTGTCCAGGGAAACAGCGGCGCGCAGGAGGGCGACGCCGCCGCCGGGCACGATCCCCTCCTCCACGGCGGCGCGAGTGGCTGACAGGGCATCCTCCACACGCAGCTTCTTCTCCTTCAGCTCCACCTCCGTGGGTGCGCCCACCTTGATCACGGCCACGCCGCCGGCCAGCTTAGCCAGCCTCTCCTGGAGCTTCTCGCGGTCGAACTCTGAGGAGGCGTCGTCCACCTGGGCCTTGATCATCTTAATGCGGGACTGGATCGCCTCATCGGTGCCGCGACCCTCGATGATCACCGTGTCGTCCTTGGTGCAGACCACGCGGCGGGCGCGGCCCAGGTCGGCCACCTCCGTGCTCTCCAGCTTGCGCCCCATCTCCTCCGTGACGTAGGTGCCACCGGTGAGGATGGCGATGTCCTCCAGGACAGCCTTGCGGCGGTCGCCGAAGGACGGCGCCTTGATGGCGATGGCGTTGATGGTGCCGCGTAGCTTGTTCACTACCAGGGTGGCCAGCGCCTCGCCGTCAACGTCGTCGCAGATCAGTACCAGGTTCTTGGTCACCTGGAGGACGCGCTCCAGGACGGGCAGGAAGTCGTTCACGGCGGACAGCTTCTTGTCCGTGATCAGGATGTAGGGGTCGTCCAGGGCCGCCTCCATCCGTTCCGGGTTGGTGACGAAGTAGGGGGAGATGTAGCCGCGGTCTATCTGCATCCCCTCCACAAACTCGGTCTCCAGACGGATCCCCTTCCCCTCCTCGACGGTGATGACGCCGTCCTTGCCCACCTTCTCCATAACGTCGGCGATGATGTCACCGATCTCCTGGTCGTGGCCGGAGATGGTGGCGACCTGAGTGATCTGCTCCTTGCCGGCTACCGGCTGAGCCATATCCCGCAGCGACTCTACCACCGCTTCCACGCCGGCCTCGATACCGCGCTTCAGGTTCATCGGGTTGGCGCCGGCGGCTACGTTGCGCATCCCTTCGCGGACGATCGCTTGCGCGAGGACGGTGGCGGTAGTCGTTCCGTCACCGGCGACGTCGTTGGTCTTGGTGGCGACCTCGCGGGCGAGCTGCGCGCCCATATTCTCGAACGGATCCTTGAGATCGATCTCCTTGGCCACGCTCACGCCGTCGTCCACCACGGACGGGGGGCCGAACTTCTTCTCCAGCACCACGTTGCGGCCGCGCGGGCCCAGAGTGACACGCACCGCGTCGGCCAGGGCGTCGACGCCATCCTTCAGGCGGCGACGGGCCTCCTCATCGAACAGCAGCTGCTTGGCCGGCATTAGCTCCTCCTTAGCTTCAGTTGGTCACAGATTCGCACAGACGGATCACAGAACCTGCTGCCCTTTATCCGTGTCCCTCTGGCTAGATTCGGCTATCCCAGCCGGGCCAGGATATCGGACTCTTTGAGGACGAGGAACTCCTCATCCTCGGCGCCCAGGACGCCGCGAGGCACCTCCTGGCCGGTGTACTTGGCGTAGAGGACCCGGTCGCCCGCCTTAACGTCTATCGGCATCCGCTTGCCGTTGTCGTCCAGGCGGCCGGGGCCGACGGCCAGCACCTCGCCCATCTGCGGCTTCTCGCGGGCGGTATCGGGGATGACCAGACCGCTGGCCCGGACCTCATCCTGTCTCACCTGCTTGACCAGTATACGGTCGCCCAGGGGAACCAGCTTGGCCGTCTTGGCCGTCTTGGCCGTCTTAGCCTTCTTGGTCGTCTTGACCAGCTTGGCTATCTTAGCCGTCTTAGCCTTCTTAGTCGTCTTGACCAGCTTGGCCGTCCTGGCCTTCTTGGCGGGCGCCTTAGCAGTCTTGGCGGGCACGGGCGGTACCTCCTTGTGATACGAATTCAGAGACGAGGTTAGCAGTCTAAAAGGCTGAGTGCTAACTCAAGGGCATAATAGTGGTTCTGACCGTCAGGCGCAAGAGGGGCTTCGTCCCTTTTCTTTTCGCTACTTGCGGCCCCAGGGGCGGGAGGGCGAGCCGAACAAACCACATTCTTGCCTTGCTACACGGAACCGTGTAGAATGATGACATGGATACGGAGGGCGGGCCCGGGAGAGAACCCCGGCGCGGCAGCGGCCCCGGCTGGGAAGCGACCAGCATTCGGGCGCTGCGCCGCCACCTCCGCTTGAGCCAGGTGGGGATGGCGGCGGAGCTGGGCACCCGCCAGCAGACGGTGAGCGAATGGGAGACCAGCCTCTACCGGCCGCGCGGCGCCTCCGTCCGTCTCCTCACCATCATCGCCGAGCGGGCCGGGTTCGAGTACGAAGCCAGAGGCAGCAGCTCCAAGAAGCGGGGAGATGAGGATGCCGGCGCTCCTTGAGAGGCAGGCCCCATACGTAACACGCAGCCGGCGACCCGCCAGCCGGGTGGCGGAGGTGAGGTCGCGGCCCAGGGGGTGCGCAGGACCGCTGCTCGGCGAGCAGCCACCACCATACGTCGCTCCCCCTTCCGCCTCCTTACCCGACGCCCTAACCGAGCGCGATCTCGCTCACCTCTGGGAGGGCCAGCGTTTTCCGCCCCAGGCTCTGACCATAGTTGGCGGCCAGCCCCTGCAAGTGGTCTACCGCGGCCTGCGCGGGCGCGGCCCCGGACCGGACTTCCGCGATGCCGTCATCATCGCCCCCTGGGGTACCCTCAAGGGCGACGTAGAGCTGCACGTGCGGACCAGCGACTTCCACCGCCACGGCCATCACCGCGACCACGCCTACGACCGCCTCGCCCTCCATCTGGTCTACTGGCCGGACGAGCGCCAGGACACCACCCTGGCCAGCGGCCGCCGCGTGCCGGTGGCGGCCCTGGCTCCCTGGCTGGAGAGGCGCAGCGAGGAGCTCCGCGGCTGGCTGGAGCGGCCCGCCCTGTGGAGCGAGCCCTGCCGCAGCGCCAACGACCGGATGGGCAGCGAAGTGGTAGGAAGCGTCCTCGACCGGTTGGGCGAGATTCGCTTCAGACGCAGGTCAGCCGAACTCCGCCGCGCCCTCAACCGCCAGGACGACCCCGACGAGGTTCTGTACCAAGCGTTGCTGGAAGCGATGGGTTACGGGGGCAACCGTGAACCGTTCCGTCTGCTGGCCCTGCGGCTGCCCTGGCTTCAGCTTCGGCGGACGCTACTGGCGCTGCCGCCGGAGCGGCGCCCAAACGCCACACTCGAGATGATGACGGAGGCAAGCGGGCGGCCGCCTGCCCTCCCCTGGCGGCTGGCCGGGCTGCGGCCGGGAAACCACCCCGCCCGGCGTCTGGAAGCCGCGGCCCACCTGGCGGCCCGCTACGCTGATACTGGGCTGGTTCGGGGGTTGGGCGCCTGTCTGGGCGGGGACGTGTCCCAGGCGATCTCCTCCCTCACCCTCAAGGAGGGCGGGCGCACGCTCATCGGAGCGGCGCGAGCCGTGGAGATACTGACCAACGCCCTCTTGCCGCTCCTGGCCGCCGCCGCTATGGAGCCCCGGCCGGGCCGGGCGCTGGACCTTTACCGGGCGCTACCGCGCCCGGCGCGGTACGGCTCCATCCACCATCTGGACAATGCCGTCGCGCCAGCCGTTAGGGTGAACGCCCGCCGCCAGCAAGGTATGCTGTTCCTCCTGCGCAACTACTGCTCGCAGGGGCGCTGCGGGAGCTGTCCCCTATCCTAAGATAGGGGATGCGAGACGAGAAACGGCGGCCCAACCGGTCACAAGATGGACGCGCTACTAGAACTTGCCCGGCTGAGAGCCGAAGCCGTTGAAGGGTTCCTCCCGCTGCGCGTTCCAGCGTCTGAACCGCAGTACCCTCGTCACTTCCTCAACGGCCGCCCCCAGCACTTCGTCGCCGGGCTTGGCGCCCTCCGACACTACCGGACCGGTGAATCCCCTATCGGGCCACTCTCTCCGTTCGCGGAGGCCGATTCCGAACCACTTCATGAAGCGCTCCCCTTTCCATCAACTGCCTGCCCCATATTCTGGCAGATGCGGGTGAACTGAACGGTTAACGAAACGTAGCCGAAAGGAAAGAAACGGTAAAGATCGGGCGGGCACGGCAGGCCGATTGACAACGGCACGACGAAGCCCAAAGCTATGTAGTAACGGTCAGCTACATGGAGACAAGCGGAGGCGAGCCCAAGGAATGAGCAAACGCAGACGAATGAGCGGGCGGGAGCGACGGGAGCAGCGGCGCCGAGCGCGCCAGGGGTTAGCGTCGATGGGCCCGCGCGTCGCGCTGGTCGCGGCGGCAGTGGCGACACCGATCATAATCGCCCTGGTGCTGATACTGTTCGTGATCGACGGCGACGATGACGGCGTAGCGCCACCGATCGTTTCGGCCAGCCCTACTCCGGCGAGCGTAGACACCGGGCCACCGCCGGTGACCGACGAGCCGACCTTCAGCGAGACCGGCCTCGGTATCATCGATATCGAGACCGGCACGGGCGAGACGCCCGAAACAGGGAAGCTGGTGGCCGTGCATTACACCGGCTGGCTGAGCGACGGCACGAAGTTCGATAGCTCGCTGGACAGGGGAACGCCGTTCGAGTTCCCGCTGGGCCTCGGACAGGTGATACCCGGCTGGGACGAGGGGCTGGCGACGATGAAGGTTGGCGGCATACGGCGGCTGATCATACCGCCGGAGCTCGCCTACGGCGAAGCGGGGCGTCCGGGCATACCGCCGAACGCGGAGCTAACGTTCGATATAGAGCTGCTGGAGATCAAGGAGGCCCCCGAGAGCCCTTGACACACTCGCCTGCGTCCCGGCGAACCTAGCCGATCCTAAGGCCGGGCTGGACATCCACCTCCAAGCGGGCGGTCTCGCCGGCCTGAAGCCGCCACCAGCCGCAGGCGGCGATCATGGCGCCGTTGTCCGTGCACAGGGCGGCGCTGGGGATGCGCACCGGCAAGGGTGAGCGCTCGCTGAGGCTGCGGCGAAGGACGCTGTTGGCAGCGACACCGCCGACGAGGATCACCTCGACAGCCTCGTGGTCACGGGCGGCGGCCAACGTCTTCGTGACCAGGGCATCCACCACCGCCTCCTGGAAGGCCGCCGCCAGCTCAGGCGGCGCCGGAACGGGCCCCTCCTCGCCCCGCACCAGCCGCAGCACCTTCGTCTTGAGGCCGCTGAAAGAGAAGTCGTAAGGCCGTGACAGCCTGGCCCGGGGCAGACGCAGGGTGGGCGAGACCTGGCCAGCCAGCCGTTCGATCTCAGGCCCCCCTGGAAACCCTAGCCCCATCAGCCTCGCCACCTTGTCGAACGCCTCACCGGCGGCATCATCGGCCGTCTCTCCCAGCCGGCGGTAGCGACCGTGGCCCGTCATCAACACCAGGTCCGTATGGCCACCGGAGACGATGAGGCAGAGAACGGGAAAGCGGGGCTCCCGGACATCCTCCCCAGACGGGGCGTCCGCCAGCCAGGCGGCGTAGATATGACCCTCTAGATGGTTGACCGCTACCAGCGGCAGGTCGACAGCATAGGCGATCGCCTTGGCGGCGTTGGCGCCGACGAGGAGCGCTCCTGCCAGGCCGGGGCCGGTGGTCACCGCCACCGCGTCGATACCCTCCAGGGTACAACCGGCGCGCTCCAGCGCCTCCTCCAGGACGGGCACGATCGCCTCCACATGCTGGCGCGAGGCGAGCTCCGGTACCACGCCACCGTAGCGAGCGTGGAGCTCCACCTGCGAGGAGACGATGCTGGACAGAATCTGCCGCCCATCGCGGACGACGGCGGCGGCCGTCTCGTCGCAGGAAGTCTCAACGCCGAGGACGTTCAGGCGACGGTCTCCGGCAGGGCGGCGATCAGGAGGGCGGCGCAGTTGGGCATCTCTTTCCCCTTGTGGTAGATCAGGGGAAGCGTCTCCTCCGGGGGCGGTCGCAGCGCCTCAGCCAGCTCATCGTCGCTGAGAGCGGCAGCCAGACCCGTGCTGAGGAGCAACATCCGGTCACCGCCCTGGAGCTCATAGCGGGAGAGATCGGGCCAGAACTCCTCCTCCAACCCCAGCGGCTCTACGGCGTCGGGCAGTGTGGGCTCCAAGCGCCTCAAGGAACCGTCTTGGAAGAGGACGGCCGCGGCCGGCGCCACCTGGCCCAGGTAGGCTTCCCAGCCGGGCGCGTCGCCGCCGCGTAACGCCAGGCAAGAGACGCCAGCCGCCACCCGGTGCTGCTTGAGGCTCCTCCGATTCCAATCGCGCAGGTTCTCGTGGGCGGCCTTGACAGCGCCCAGGATGCCGCCGGTGAGGGAGAGACGCTGCGCCCGGAACTGCTTGCCGATCGCCTCAGCTAAGTCGCGGCAGTACTCCTCGCTGCCGGGCAGAGCAGGCTCCACTACCACGAATAGATCGACCGTCTCGCCCGCCGACTTGTCGGGGCGGCCACGGCCACTCTCAGGGAAGACGCCGACCCAGGGGCTCTCCTCCCGCGCCTCCCCGTCTACGATGCCGAACTGACCGACCCACAGCATGCCGCGTTCATTATACGTCCGCGGCCCGCTAGCGATGGAAACGACAGGAATACGAACAGAGGGGCGAGGCGACTTGGAAACTAGACTATGCTACGCCTTGACGGCGCTCTTGACCTTACCGCGCACGCGGTAAGTGCAGGCGCGCTCGCCGCGGAGGAGGCTCTGGGTCAAGCGTGTGTCAGCGCCGGTGAGGATGCGCACGAAGTCCACGTGAAGGGCGCAGACGGCGCGGTCCCGCTCAGCGACCCTGGGGAAGGGACAGGTGAACTCGTCGATGAAGTACTCGTCGCCTTCACCCTCGCGGACGTCTATCAGACAGCCCTGTTCCTCCATGATGCTCGCCGTCTCCCGCACCCGCCCCGAGAGAGGTTTCCCCTGGACGCGTTCGCGGTAAGGAACGGCCATCCGTTCAGCCACCTTATGGAGGAGCTCGTGCAGGCGCTCGTTGCCCTGGCTGGATCGGACTTCCTCTAGAAGGACGCTCGCCAGGGCGTCGTAGGTCTTGGGGAAGAGAGAGTCGGCTTTTTCGGTGAGCGAGTATACTAGGGTGGGTCGGCCTACGCGGCCACGCTCCTCGTGGGCGTCCACCAGGCCATCCCGCTCAAGTACGGTCAGGTGCTGGCGGATGCCAGTAGAGGTAAGCCCAAGGAGCTTGCCCAGCTCCTTGACCGTAGCACGGCTCTGGCGCTGGAGATACTCCAGTATCTGCTGGCGCGTAGATTGCATCTGGAGGGCAGCTACCATAAGAGCATTTTAGCACATTCGCAAACAATGAGAAAATACTATAACTCTAAACAGTGTTTTCTGGACCTACGATGCCGGATGATCCTCTAGAATACAAAGCTGAGGCTGACGCCGCCCTGGACCACCTGGCCCAGCGGCTGCGGCGGCTGCTCCAAGAGGCAGCGGGCCAGCTCGACCCGTTCCCCCCCTTCCCCGGCGCCTTCTTCACGCACGGCATCGAGATCGAGGCGCCGGGGGTGGACTCTCCGGAGAGGGGGTGCATCGTCCTCGCCCCCGACGGTGAGCTGTACGAGCTGGAGATAGGCCAGGACGTGACCGCGCTGGCGTTGGACCAGACCGACCCGGTGGCCCTGCGCGAGGAAAGGCTGAAGAAGCTGGAGGACCTCCACCCCCGCGACTACGTCGTCTACGCCTACAGCGCCCTGACAAAGGTAGTGGAGCTTTTGCTGGAGCGTCAGGCGGAGGCGAAAGGCTAAGCGATTACTCCAACTCGATATTCCCGCTCTTGCCGCCCGTCTTGCGTACCAGCCTGATATCGCCGATGCGGATGTCCTGCTGGGCCGCCTTGAGCATATCGTAGACGGTGAGCGCGGCCACGGACACCGCCGTCAGCGCCTCCATCTCCACGCCCGTCTTAGCCGTGGTGCGCACCGTAGCGCTGATATCGACGGCGCTCCGCCCCTCGTCCGGCTCCAGCGACACGTCGATGCCGGTGAGGGGCAGCGGGTGGCAGAGCGGAATGAGCTCGTGAGTGCGCTTGGCGGCCATGATGCCGGCGATCTGCGCCGTCGTGAGGACGTCGCCCTTAGCCGCCCTGCCGGACGTGATCAGGGACAGCGTATCCGCGGCCATGAAGACGGAGCCCTTGGCCACCGCCTCGCGGGCGGTCTCCACCTTGGCGGAGATGTTCACCATGCGCGGGCGGCCCGCGGTATCGATGTGTGTCAGCTTCGCCTTGCGGCGGGGAGCGGCCATAGCAACCCCATTACATCATCGAGCCACGAGACACGCAACAGCAGCCGGGCGGCAGCCCTAATCGATACACACCGCGTGGTCCAGTAGCCTCTCCGCCTTCTCGTCAAACCAGAACGTGGCCTGGAACCGATGACCCGCCAGGATAGCAGGGAGCCAGTGCTGATCGCTAGGCCACATCTGTTCGTAGGGGAGCTGATCCTCAGGAAACCATCGTAGTATGCCCTCAGCGCTGGCCTGCAGCCGACCGGCGAAACGAGAGGCCGAGAACACGTGGACGACCCAGTGAGGCTCGTCGCCGGGACCGAAGTAGACGTCGAAGCTACCGTGGAGTTCAGCGTCGCTGATCGTGAGGCCGGTCTCCTCCCGAACCTCGCGCACGACGCACTCCTCCAGCGACTCGCCCGGCTGTAGCTTCCCTCCCGGGCAGTCCCACTTGCCGCCACCGAGCCGCCCGAGAGCCCTCTCCTGTAGGAGAAGTCTGCTGTTCTTACGGATGAGGCAGATACTCCCGACAGGCATAGCGATGCCCTAGCCGCCTACGTAGGACATCTCCACCTTGGGGAGGCCGGGCGTCGCGGTGGCGCGCAGCTCGGAGTAGCGGTCGTCTCGGACCTTCCAGACGGAGCGCAGGAAGGCGGCGATCTCTTCGTCCGTCTTGCCGGCGCGGAGGAGGGCGCGGAAGTCGTGGCCCTTGGTGGCGAAGAGACAGGTGTAAAGCTTGCCGTCGGCGGAGAGGCGAGCGCGGGTGCAGTCGCCGCAGAACGGCTGCGTGACCGAAGCGATGACGCCGATCTCGCCGGAGCCGTCCTTATAGCGATAGCGCTGTGCCACCTCGCCTCGGTAGTCGGGATCGATGGGCTCGAGCGGCATCTCCGCGTTGATCATCCTGACGATCTCGGCGGCGGGGATAACGTCGTCCAGCCGCCAGCCATTAGCGTTCCCGACGTCCATGTACTCGATGAATCGGATCGTCTGTCCCTTGTCACGGAAGTAGCGGGCCATGTCTAGCACGCTGTCGTCGTTGAACCCCTTCTTCACGACCATGTTCACCTTGACGGGGGCGAGACCAGCCTCAGCTGCCGCCTCAATCCCCTCGAGGACGCGCTCAACCGGGAAGTCGACGTCGTTCATCGCTTTGAAGACGTCATTGTCCAGTGAGTCGAGGCTCACCGTCACCCGCTGCAGCCCGGCCTGCTTGAGGTCGTGTATCCTCGATTTCAGGAGTGAGCCGTTCGTCGTCAGGGTAAGGTCCTCCAGGCCATCGACCCGCGCCAGCATGGCGATGAGCTTCTCGATGTCGTTGCGCAGGAGCGGCTCGCCGCCCGTAACGCGGACCTTCCGCACACCGTGCGCGACGAACAGGCGGGCCAGCCGCGTGATCTCCTCGAAGGTCAGAATATCGGCCCGATCCAGGAACTGATAATCGCGGCCGAACACCTCCTTCGGCATGCAGTAGGTGCAGCGGAAGTTGCAGCGGTCCGTGACGGAGATGCGGAGGTCGCGTAGGGGCCTGTTCAGCGTATCAGTGAGCGCGGGACCGGGGGCGGCCATGCGGTCACGACCGGAGGGGCTGGCCGGCGGCGTCCGCTTTGCTTTCTCGCTCATAGAGCAGCTCTTTCAGCACCTGCCGGGCCCTCATGGCGGCGCGGCCGCGGTGGCTGATTACGTCCTTCATGTAGGATGGCAGCTCGGCCATCGTCCGCGCCTGCTGCGGCAGGTAGAAGATCGGGTCGTATCCGAATCCCAGCTCTCCCTTAGGCTCAAAGGCGATCAGGCCCAGCACCTCGTCCTCGCACAGCCGGACCTCCTCCGACCCCGGCTCGGCCAGGGCGATGACGCAGCAAAAACGCGCCCATCGCTCCTCGGACGGCAGCTCCGCCATCTCGCCGAGTATGCGGGCGAACCGCTCCTCGTAGCTTGCGTCCTCGCCCAGGAAGCGCGCCGAACGCGCCCCCGGGCCGCCGCCCAGGGCGTCGATCTCCAGGCCGGAGTCGTCGGCCAGGGTGACCAGGCCGCTGGCCCGGGCGCCGTTGAGCGCCTTAATCTTAGCATTCTCTTCGTACGTCTCGCCAGGTTCGTCGTCCGGGAGCGTCAGGTCGAGCTGCGCCGGCGTCACCAACTCCCAGCCGCATCCGGCGAGCAGCCGCTCGAACTCGGAGAGCTTTCCGGGGTTGTTGGTGGCGATGAGGAGTTGGGGCATCAATCGGGACTCACGAACGTAGCGGAGACCTTCAGGTCTCCTAACGACTGACTGGAAGGCTAACGCCTACCACCACGCCCTGTCTACCGCCACGTGATCCCTCGCTGGGCGGCCCTGGGCAGGGAGCTATGCCTTGGCGGGCT
>CAJXNA010000040.1 GCA_913056415.1 uncultured Chloroflexota bacterium
TTCATCGCGTGGGCGGTCCGGGCTCGTCGGGGTGGGGGATCTCAAATCTCCCGGCGGTGTCGAGGCTGTGGTGCTTCGTCGAACATGTTGGGCAATCTCACCAACATGTACGCGCTAGGCTACGGCCACAATCCTGAAAAGTTCGACAAGGAAGTGGGGACGATGTGCGCTAACCATGCAGGAGAGCTAACCGAGAAGCTGTTACGCGAGGGGAAGGTAACTGAGGAACAATTTGCACAGGCTCATACCCGCGCGATGCGGTTCATGATGAGCAGATTAGAGGAGTAACGGGAGCGCCGTGAACGTACTAGCGATTGTGAATCATAAAGGCGGCAAGACCACCACGGCGGTGAACCTGGCGGCGCGTATCTGCGCCCACGCTGAGGCGGGTCAGATCCTCGCCCCGATCGTCGTCAGGGAGCTGGCGGCGGGGAAGCAGTTCATGTTCGCTGACCTGGGCGAGACCGAACTGCGCGGCTTCGAGGATACTGTCCGGCTGTTCGAGCTGAGGTGGCGGCAGAGCTAGCTCTGCATTGAGAGGATGACCGTCTCGCCAGTCGCCACTAAACGCCTGGAACTCGAGTCGATGTCGCCGGAGTTCATCGCAGCGCTGCTATCGGGTCAGCGCGCCGAGGCTGAGGCGATCGCCGGTCTGGAGCTACCCGCAGACTGGCCGGCTGACGACGAACGCTTCCTGCGCCTTCGCCAACGCCAGATTCAGGCAGACCCCTCCATCCAACCTTGGCTGATGCGGGCTATGGTGTTGCGCGGCCCTGATAGGGCTTTCGTAGGCCATATCGGATTTCACGGGAGACCGAACGATAATGGTGCGGCAGAGCTGGGGTACACTGTCTTTCCGAAGTTCCGCCGGCGCGGCTACGCTACCGAAGCGACCCAGGGACTGATGGACTGGGCCTTGCGCCAACACAGAGTGGGCCGGTTCCTCGTCTCCATCTCGCCGGACAACGATCCATCGCTTGCTATGGCCGTGAAACTCGGCTTCCGGCAGATTGGAGAACAGATGGACGAGGAAGATGGCTTGGAGCTCGTTCATGAACTCGTGCTGGATTACGCGCTGCGATGCCTGTCGCCGGTTCGCCGACCGAGTTGCCGGCCTAACACTGCTTCGATGACCCGGTGCGGCTGTTCGAGGTGTGGTGGCCAAGCTGAGCGGACCGGCTCCAGTGACCGGAGACGCTAGCCGCATCGGGCGACGTATCGTCGTCTATGGACCGTCGGGTTCCGGGAAGAGCACTGTCGCCCGGCAGATTGGCGCAGTCCTGAGCCTGCCCGTTGTCGAGCTGGACGCCCTCTTCCACCGTCCCAACTGGCAACCTACGCCCGAGGACGAGTTTCGGGCGAAGGTCCTCGAAGCACTCGGCCGCCACGATCGTGGCTGGGTGTGCGACGGCAACTATGGCATCGCGCGTGACCTCATCCTGCCTCTGGCCGAGACTGTGGTCTGGCTCAGGCTCCCCTTTCGTGTGGTGTACTGGCGGCTCCTTAAGCGGACCATCACCAGATTTTGGACCAAGGAGCTGCTCTGGGAGACAAACCGAGAATCGTTCCGGCAGACCTTCCTGAGCAGAGACTCGATACTGCTCTGGGGAATCAGCCACTGGAGGGCACACTTCAGGAACGCCAGACAGGCACTGAAAGAGATCCCGCATCACGCTACCGTGGTCGAACTGTACTCGATGCGTGAGGTGGAACAGCTGCTCGCGTCGCTGGCAACACATTCCGAGGGACGATGAACCCCTCGCGAGGTGTCGATGATCCCGTCCGGCTGTACAATGTGAAGGCCTAGAGTCCGCCACTGCAAGGAGGCATCATGAAGAAGCTCCTGTTTCTAACGGCCACCGCGTTTGGCACCGCGGTCCTGGTTCGCCGCCTCGTTCCTGCTGAGCGACGTGCTCAGTTGCGGGAGGATCTCGTACAGATGCCTGCAACTATGATGGAGAAGTGCATGGATGCCATGCCGGAGGACTCGCCTCCCAAGGTCATGACGTCAGGCATTCGCCGGATGCAGGAACAGAACGACGAGCTAGTCGCCCTGTTCCGAGAACAGAACAAGCTAATGCGCAAGCAGAACGACCTCCTGCAGGCGGTGGTTTCCGCTGCTGAATCCCAGGGCTGACATGAGGCCGTTCGAGGTGAGGTGGCAGCAGGGGCGCTAGCGACTCAAGCCGCCCGCACCCAGAGCGCTCACCCTGGACGCCCTCCACCTTCCGATATACCATCGGCGCATAGATGCGCATCGCCATCATCTCGGACGTCCACGCCAACCTCGCCGCCCTGGAGGCGGTGCTGCGCCACGCCGAGGCCCAGGGCGCCACCGATGGCCTCTGGTGCCTGGGCGATACCGTCGGCTACGGCCCCCAGCCTTCGGAGTGCATCTCCCGCCTCAGAGACGCCGACGCGAAGCTCGTGGCCGGCAACCACGACCGCGCGGCCACCGGGAAGATAGGGACGGACGAGTTCAACCCGGACGCCGCCAGGGCCGCCCTCTGGACCCGCAGCCAGATCGCCGAGGACGACGCCGCCTACCTGGACGCCCTGCCGGAGGTCACTCATGCAACCCCGGGCCGGGAAGCGCCGCCCGCCGAGGCCGAGTTCACCCTCGTGCACGGCAGCCTGCGCTGGCCCATCTGGGAGTACCTCTACTCCTACGAGGCGGCCACGGCCCACCTGGAGCGGCAGCAGACACCCTTCAGCCTCGTCGGCCATACGCACGTGCCAATGCTGGTCCGCGAGGGCGAGGAGTATCCTCAGGGTTGCGAGATGTACTACCTGGAGGACCGTGCCCGCACGCAGCTAGACCGCCGGCATAGGGTGGTCATCAACCCCGGCAGCGTCGGTCAGCCCCGCGACGACGACCCTCGCGCCGCCTACGCCGCCTATGACACTGAATCGGGCACAGTCACGCTACATCGCCTGGAGTACGACATACCGGCGACGCAGAAGCTGATGGAGGCGGCGGGCCTTCCCCGCTGGCTGATCGACCGTCTGGCCGTCGGGCGCTAGCCCACGTTCGCCTGGAACCAGGCCCAGTACTCAGGCCAGTCCGGCAACGGCATCCATGACGGCCGCGTGTAGTAGAAGGAGCCGGCGATGGCGAACGCCTCCGCGGGGTTGGCGGCGCTGATAGTGCTGGTCGCCCCGCTTGTCGAGGAGTAAGTGAGAGCTCGCCCCTCGTAGACGTAGAGAGAGTCCAGCTCCGACCACGGTTGGTTGACTGTCTGACGGACCTCCTCGTCGCTGCCGATCTGCCTCCAGCCGACGGCCTCCATAAATGACCGCACCTCCGGCTGGAGCAGGGCGAGAGCATACTGGTCCGGGCCCACGCTGCGGAACTGGTAGGCGTGGAATATCTCGTGCCCGATGGACATGCTGGTGGCGCCGACGCTGAGCACCACCTGGTTGCTGGCGTGATAGCCGGCGATGCTCTGGTCAGAGTTAGTGTAGTAGGTCATCGGCTGGCCGCCGTAGGGCTGCCAGCCGTCCAGCGTGCTGCCCTGGTCGTTGGAGACGAACGTCAAGGGCCCGTTGACATGAGCGACCACTGCAGAGATCACCGTGGCCGGAAGACGATCGATAGCGCTGATGACCGCCTGCACGTTGGCCGTCTGTGCCGCATCGTCCGCGCCCCAGTCCTGGCCGGCCACAACAATGCGCACGCCGTAGGCCTCGTCCGCCTCTCCGGCCAGGCGAACCGCATCGGAGGCGGCCGGGGGCGCGGGAGCAGGCGACACAGGCGTGGGCCCCGCCGACCAGGAGCTGGCGATGGTCGTCGGGTTCTGTACGGTGGAAGAGGTAGCCTCTGCTTCCGGCGATTCAGCCGGAAGAGGCGCCAGGTCTTCGGAAGGGGACCCGGCGGCGATGGCGCCCATCGCAGCCAGGAAGATGGCGAACATGACAGCCGCCCACATGCCGACCAAGAATGCGCGCGAAGGGAAGCTCCTCCGTCGTGCGACCCCGTCATTGGGGCCAACATCATCGCCTTCTCCGTGCCAGGTGGGGTGCCCGTCCCCGGCCATAGAGTGTTCCTCCCTTTTGGGCTCGTCACATCTGGAGAGCCGCATTTCGTCTAGAAGCGGGTGGAGGGTACTACCTCCAGCTCCAACTTATGACAACCGAACCTAAACGTCAGTTAACAAACGGTTAAGACTCGCGAGTATTCAACAAGCCATGCGGCCGAATTGTTACGCTGTTCTCTTCAGCCGCCCATTCCCGATATAATTCGGGGAGCCCCATGAACGAAGTGTCCGTTATCCTGGCCTTTGGCCTGCCCGAGGAGCTGGTCACCCCCATCCGCGATGTGAGCCCGCGCCTGCGGGTAGTGCGTCTATCGGGAGGCGAGCGGCGGGCCTACCGCAGCGGTAGGGCAATCTGGTACGCCTACGCCGAGCAGCGCCAGCCGGAGAAGGAGACGGACCAGGAGGCCGAAGCCGGCCTCGCCCGCATCCTCGCCGAGGCGGAGGTGCTGTTCACCTCGCCCCTCATGCCCGCGAATATCACCGATCGCGCGCCCAAGCTTCGCTGGGTGCAGCTCACCTCCGCCGGCGTGGACTGGCTCCTGGACGGCGACCTGGCCAAGAGCGGCGTCACCCTCACCACCGCCAGCGGCATCCACGCCGTACCCATCGGCGAGTACGTCATGGGGGTGATGCTCGCCTTCGCCAAAGGTCTACCCCAAGCCATGCGCGCCCAGGCGGAGCGCACCTGGCGGCCCTACCTGGCCGAGGAGCTCTACGACAAAACCGTCGGCATCGTGGGGCTGGGCGCAATCGGCGGCTACGTGGCCAAGCTCGCCAAGACCGACGGCATGCGCGTCCTCGCCGTCCGGCGCTCCACTCAGAGGCGGTCAACCGGCGAAGCGGCTGGCCTCGACGACGTTGACGAGCTCCTGCCCCAGTCCGACCTGCCCTACCTGCTGTCCGAGGCCGACTACGTGGTGATCGCCGTGCCGCTGACGGCGGAGTCCCGCGGCCTCATCGGGGAGCGAGAGCTGCGGGCGATGAAGCCGACAGCGCGCATCATCAACATCGCCCGCGGCCCCATCATCGACGAGGCGGCGCTTGTGCGGGCACTAAAGGAGAAGTGGATCGGCGGCGCCGCCCTGGACGTGTTCGAGCATGAGCCTCTGCCGCCCGAGAGCGAGCTCTGGGGGATGGAGAACGTCATCCTGACGCCCCACATCAGCGGCGGCACGCCGGTGTACATGGAGCGCGCCGTCGAGCTGTTCTGCGACAACCTGCGCCGCTACCTGGCGGGCGAACCTTTGCGCAACACGGTGCAGGTGGAACGGGGGTACTAGCGCAAACACTATCTCATCGTGGGTCAGACTATAAGCCTGACCCACGAGCCCGCTAGTGCGCCGCCGCCACCAGCTTCGGCTCCTCCTGCCGTTTCTCCGAGTGAAGGACCGCGTTCAGCACCTCGTCCACGTGATCCACCAGCACGAACTCCAGCTCCGCCCGCACCTCCTCCGATACCTCCTCCAGGTCTTTCTCGTTCTCGTCCGGCAGGACGATCCGTTTGAGGCCGGCGCGGTGAGCGGCGAGCACCTTATCGCGCACGGAACCGACGGGTAGGACCTTACCCCGCAGGGTAATCTCCCCCGTCATCGCCACGTCCTTGCGCGCCGGCCGCTTGGTGATGGCAGACACCAGAGCGGTGGCGATCGTCACTCCAGCTGAAGGCCCATCCTTGGGAATCGCCCCCGCGGGGACGTGGATGTGGATGTCATGCTTGTCGAAGAATGACGGCTGCACGTCCAGCGCCGATGCCCGAGAGCGAGCATAGGTCAAGGCCGCTTGGGCTGACTCCTGCATCACTTCGCCCAGCTTGCCGGTGAGTGTCAGCCTGCCCTTGCCGGGCACCGCGGTTGCCTCCACGAACAGGATATCGCCGCCGGCCATCGTGGCGGCCAGGCCGGTGGCTACCCCCACCTCGTCCTTCTCTTCGGCCAGCTCCCAGCGGAACCGCGGCGGCCCCAGGAAATCCGAAAGGTCGTCCTCCCCGACGGTGAGAGGCTCGGTTTCGCCCTTCGTCACCCGCCGCGCGACGCTGCGACAGATCGCGCCCAGCTCCCGCTCCAAGTTGCGCACGCCCGCCTCGTGCGTGTAGGAGCGCGTGATATCCAGGATGGCATCGTCAGTGATGGTGAGCAGCCCTTCAGGGATCCCATTCTCCGTCAGCTGACGGGGAAGCAGGTACCGCTTGGCGATCTCCAGCTTCTCGTGCTCCGTGTAGCCGGACAGCTCTATCACCTCCATGCGGTCACGCAGGGGAGCCGGGATGGGGTCCTGGAGGTTGGCCGTGGTGATGAAGAACACCTTGGACAGATCGAACGGCACATCGAGGTAGTGATCGCTGAAGGTGTGGTTCTGGGCCGGGTCCAGCACCTCCAGCAGCGCCGAGGCCGGGTCGCCGCGGAAGTCCACCCCCATCTTGTCGACCTCGTCCAGCATGAACAGGGGGTTGTTGGAGCCGCAGCGGCGGAGCTCCTGGATGATGCGCCCGGGCATAGAGCCTACGTAGGTGCGCCGGTGGCCGCGGATATCCGCCTCGTCGCGGATGCCGCCCAGCGACATACGGATGAACTTGCGACCCAGCGCCCGCGCTATGGACTGGCCCAGAGACGTCTTGCCCGTGCCCGGCGGCCCCACGAAGCAGAGGATGGGCCCACGAACCTCTCCCGCCCTAAGCTTGCGTACGGCCAGAAAATCCAGGATGCGCTGCTTGACCTTGTCCAAGCCGTAGTGGTCCTTGTCAAGCGTCTCCTCCGCCCGGTCGATGTCCAGACTGTCCTCCGTGCTGACGTTCCACGGCAGGTCGGCCAGCCACTCCAGGTAGGTGCGGGCAACCTGGTACTCCGGCGAGATGGAGGGAATAGTCATCAGTCGCTGCATCTCACGGTCGGCCTCTTTGCGGGCCTCCTCAGGCAGATCGGCCTCGTCCAGGCGCTTCTTCAGCTCGCTCAGCTCCGGCGTGACATCCCCCTCGCCAAGCTCTTTCTGGATCGCCTTCATCTGCTCCCGCAGGATGAACTCACGCTGCTTCTTATCCAGCTCTCCACGCACTTGTGACTGTATCTTAGACTCCACCTCCAGCACGTCCTGCTCATGACTGAGGAAGTCTGTCACCTGTTGCAAACGCTCATGGACGTCTAGCTCTTCCAGCACCCTCTGTCTCTGCTCCGAAGTGATGTTGATATTGGCGGCGATGAAATCGGTCAGAGCGGAGGGCTCAGATACGTTTCGCACTGCCGAGACGAGCTCTTTAGGCAGCGCCTCCGACATCTCCACGACCCGTTCGAAGGTAGCGACCGCGTTACGAACCGTCGCCTCGATCTCCAGGTCAACCTTGATCTCGTCCTCCAGCCGCTCAACCCGGCCGCGCTTCCACGGCTTTGACTGCTCCATCTTCGTAAGCCGGATGCGAGCCACCCCCTGAAGAATGGCGTGAACGGAGCCGTCCGGGGCTTTCGCCATGCGGACGATTGTGGCGGCGGTGCCTACGTCATGCAGGTCGCCCTCGTAGTCGCCCTGCCCCGGACCGGGCTTCTGGGAGAAGAGGCCCAACACTTTGACCCCGGCAGCGGCATCGTCGATCGCCTTGATCTCCTTCTCTTCGGTGGCCAGCACCGGCATTAGCTGCTGCGGGAACATGACCGTGGAGCCGCTGCCGATGAGCGGGATGACGTCAGGAATGCGGACCTGCGGCTTCCCCTCTTGGGGAACAACCTGCGTCGGCTCGCCTTCTTGTCCGGATTGCATCTCTTCGCTCACGACTCTACTTCATCTTTTCTATCTCGACGCGAACGGGTCCGGTTCGTTGCGCTAGCGGACGACGAACTTCACCTGCCGACTTATGTGACGAGCCACCTTCGGCAGCACGATCTCCAACATGCCCTGAGCATATCCTGCACGCGCTTCGTCGGGATTGACCTCGGCAGGGAGAAGCAGCTCGCGCCGGAACGGACCGTGACAGATCTCCATCTGCGAGTAGAGGCGCCCCGGCCGCCCTATACCCGGCTTTCGCTCCCCACTCAAGACAAGCACCTTGCCGTCCACCACGATCTCCACCTCCTCCTCTGAGATGCCGGCGATCTCCGCCACCACCACCACCTCATCATCCGTCTCGTACACGTCGACTGAGGGTTCGATGAGCGGCGAGGAGAAGCGTGGCGCGCCGGGCGGGCCGAGAACTTGCCGCCAGGCTTGCTCCATACGCTCCCGAATGCGTTCGAAATCGGAGAAGATGTCGGTTGTTTGCTGCTTCATGACCGCGACCTCCCGATCATGGGCCCGCCACCTCCACTATCATCTCCATCATCATCGGGGCGAGGTGTGGGCGCCTCTATTACCGAACAACGATAGCAGGAAGGAGGACACCCCGTCCACCACGACAGGCTGCTGACTGGAATCGGGTCTGCTGCTCACCTCGCTCAGCCGTTCCAGGGCGCCGGGCAAGCCTAGCGACCCTTACGTGGAGGTTTCCGCTGCGCTGTGGCGGAGCGGGAAACCGGCCTCTTCGCCTGCGCCCGGGTAGACGAGGCCTTCTTGCCAGCTTTGGCGGCCGTAGCGGCCTTCCTGCCCTTTGCCGCAGACGTCTTACCCTTCTTGCCGCCGGCCTCAGCTCCCGGCCCTGCGCTCACACCCGTGGGCAGAGCGGTCTCACCCTTGTAAGAGCTCTCCATATCGACGACTGTGACGGCGGCGACGGACCCGCCCTCTTCGATGTCCATCAGTGTGACGCCCTGAGTGGACCGTCCCTGCACAGAGATCTCCTCCACCGCGGTGCGAAGCACAATCCCACCCTCCGAAATGAGCATCAGCTCCTGTTTGGGGTTGACCATGCGAGCGGAGATGAGGTCACCGGTCTTGGACGTGATCTTGAAGGTGGTGACACCCTGGCCGCCGCGACCCTGAAGCGGGTAATCGGCCACCGGCGTACGCTTTCCGAACCCCTGAGAGGTGACGACTAACATCATCTCGTCGGGCGTGGCGATCTGCAGCGCCACCATCCGGTCGCCCTTGGCAAGCCTGACGCCGCGGACACCGCCGGACTGGCGAGAGGCTGAGCGCAGGGAGCCCACGGAGAAGCGGAGAGACTTGCCCTTCCCGGTGACCACTATGGCGTGGTCGCTGTCGCTCGCCTGCTTGACCGACACCAGCTCATCCTTCGGCTCCAGGTCCATGGCGTTGAGGCCGCCGCGGCGGACGTTAGCGAAGTACTTCAGCGGCGTCTTCTTCACCTCGCCCAGCTTCGTGCCCATCACCAGGTAGTCCTGCGCCAGGTCCTTGGGCAGACGCACCACCGCCGTCACCCACTCCTTCTGATCGACGGCGACCAGGTTGATGAGGGGGATGCCGCGGGCGGTGCGCACCGCATCCGGCAACTCATAGGTCTTGATCTGGAAGCAACGCCCACGGTCGGTGAAAAAGATGAGGTCGTCGTGGGTGTCAGCGACGAGGAGGTGACGGACGGCATCATCCTCGCGCGTCTTCATGCCGGTGATGCCGCGACCGCCGCGCCGCTGCGCACGGTAGGTGTCCAGGGGCAGCCGCTTCACGTAGCCCTTGGTGGACAGAGTGACAACCACCTCCTGGTGCGCCACCAGGTCCGCCTCGGAGAACTCCTCCGCCTCCTGGTCCATGATCTGCGTCCGGCGGTCATCCCCAAACCGCTCCTTGACCTCCTGAGCGTCGTCCCGGATGAGGAAGTCGATCTTGCGAGGATTCGCCAGCAGGTCCTCCAGGTAGGAGATCTGCTTGATGATCTCCGCGTACTCCGCCTGGATCTTCTCCCGCTCCAGGCGGGCCAGGCGACGAAGTTGCATATCCAGGACGGCCTGAGCCTGGCGGTCGCTGAGCTTGAACGGGGCCTTCATCAGCCGTTGCTTCGCCTCATCCGCAGAGGGAGAGCGCCGGATCGCCTTGATCACCTCGTCCAGCTGGTCCAGCGCCTTTAGCAGCCCCTCCAGAATGTGGCACCGCTCCTGCGCCTTCTCCAGCTCGAACTCAGAGCGGCGCCGGATCACCACCCGGCGATGGCCGATGAACGACTCCAGCATCCGCTTGAGGCTCACCGTCCGCGGCTGGCCGTCCACCAGGGCCAGCATATTGATGGCGAAGTTGGACTGCATAGCGGTGAACTTGTAGAGGTTGCTCAGCACCTGCCGCGGCTGCCCCTCTCGCTTCAGCTCGATAACGATGCGCATACCGTGGCGGTCGGACTCGTCCCGCAGCTCGGAGATGCCGTCGAGGCGCTTGCTGCGGACCAGATCGGCGATCTTCTCGATGAGCACCGCCTTGTTGACCTGATAGGGAAGCTCGCTGACCACGATCTGGTAGCGTCCTCCCTTCGCCATCTCCTCTATGTGAGCGCGGGCTCGCACCATGACGCGGCCCTTGCCATCGGCGTAGGCGGTGCGGATAGCGTCTCGTCTCTCGCTGGTTGGACCCTCACCGTTGGTGGCCGGTAGCCGCACCGTCTCGTAGCGGAAGGCGATGCCCCCTGTAGGAAAGTCGGGCCCGGACACGATCTCGGTAAGGTCGGCGGTCGTCGCCTCCGGGTTCTCTATCAGAAGCGAGATCGCGTCGCACACCTCTCTCAGGTTGTGCGGCGGGATGTTGGTGGCCATCCCCACGGCGATCCCGGAGGAGCCGTTCACCAGCAGGTTGGGCAACCGCGCCGGCAGAACGAAGGGCTCCTGCAGAGAGCCGTCGAAGTTGGGGACGAAGTCCACCGTGTTCCGTTCGAGATCGGCCAGCAGCTCCTCGGCGATAGGGGCGAGACGCGCCTCCGTGTAGCGCATCGCCGCCGGCGGGTCGTTATCGACAGAGCCGAAGTTGCCCTGGCCGTCCACCAGCGGGTAGCGCAAGCTGAAGTCCTGGGCCAGCCGCACCATCGCCTCGTAGACAGGGTCGTCGCCGTGAGGGTGGTACTTGCCCAGCACCTCACCGACGATCCGGGCGCTCTTCTTGTAGGCGGTGCCCGGGCGCATCCCCATATCGTGCATCGCGTAGAGGATGCGGCGCTGCACCGGCTTGAGGCCGTCACGCACGTCCGGCAAGGCGCGAGCGACGATGACCGACATAGCGTAGTCGAGGTAGGAGGCGCGCATCTCCTCCTCGATCCTGATGGGGCGGATGTTTCCCAGCGATGTGGTGTCTATTGCCATGAGATTGCCTGCCTCTTGCGTAGCTGCAAGCCTTTAGGCCCGCTCATCGGCTGGCCAGCGATGAAGCCCTGCAGCTACCCACTCTCAGCTCCTACGGAACCCAACACTCTGTAGTAGGAACGCCCGCTCGACATCGGCGTTAACCTAGGCGATGATAACCCACGTGGCGCGTTCGTTCACGCCATCGGCAGCCCCGAATAAGCGAGCGTTTGGGCGATTATTGGCCGCTCACACGCCCGCGCTGACCGTAACGGCGGTGTGCGCGCTGAGAGGCCGCCTCTCGTGGTGATCCAGGCTTAAGCCTGACCCACCGTTGGATC
>CAJXNA010000041.1 GCA_913056415.1 uncultured Chloroflexota bacterium
CCGCCAGGATCACAGCGACGGCGAAGGGCAGCGAGATACTCGTGTCGAACGTCGTCAGGGAGCTGGCAAAGGGCAAGGACTTCCTGTTCGCCGACCGAGGTGAGGCTAACCTGAAGGGGTTCGACGAGCCGGTGCGGCTGTACGAGGTGAGGTGGCGGGAGGAGAGCACGTAGTGGAGCCGCGCATCCAGTACGCCAAGACCACCGACGGCGTAAGCATTGCCTTCTATACGATGGGAGAGGGGATGCCGCTCGTGTACATGCCGCCGGCGGGCATTTCCATCGAAACCGAGTGGCAAATTCCAGGGTGCCTGCAGTGGATTGAACGGCTAGCCGAGAAGAGAAAAATCATCCGGTACGACCCCAGGGAGTTCGTACCATCAGAGGGCGAGGAGGCCCGCTGGTCTCTGGAAGCCCCAATGCTCGACCTCGAGGCGGTAGTGGGGCGCCTCGGCCTCGATAGGTTTGCTCTCTACGCCACCACATCGGTGGGGCCATTGGCCATCACCTATACAGCCCACCACCCTGAGCGGGTATCGCACCTCATCCTGTCGCACTGCTTTGCGCGGGGCGCCGACATCATGAAAACGCCGCAAGTTGAGGGACTGATGGCGCTCGTGGAGAAGGACTGGGTACTGTTTACGGAGACGTTTGCGCACGTCGGGTGGGGGTGGTCGGCCGGCGAGCCAGCGCGTCTGGGGGCTGCGAGCATGCGGGAAAGAACCACGCCGGAGGGAATGCTGTCGCTCTTCGAGGCTCTCACCGAGCTGGATGTGACGGACTTGCTATCGCAGGTGAGGTCACCAACGTTGGTGCTCCACCGCCGACAGGTTTCCGTACCGCCCGTCGCCGTTTCCAAGAGTCTTGCCTCCCAGATACCGGATGCCCGTCTAGTTCTCTTAGAAGGCGAGTCGCAAGTCCCGTACATTGGAGACCCAGAGGCTGTATACCAGGCCTTCGACGAGTTCCTGGGCGCAAGTGGAAAGCCTGAAGCTGCCGAGGCGCCTGAGGCGGGTGCATTCCGCACCGTCCTGTTCACAGACGTGGAGGGGTCAACGGTACTTACCGAACGCCTCGGTGACGCGAAGGCCCGAGACCTGCTGCGGGAGCATGAGCGCATGGTGCGGGAGGCGCTGAAGTCGCACGGCGGCGCGGAGGTGAAGACGATGGGGGACGGGTTCATGGCCTCGTTCTCCTCGGCGACCAAGGCGCTGGAGTGCGCCATCGCCATGCAGCGGGCGTTCGCGGAGCACAACGAGGGGGCAGAGGAGCCAATCCGGGTTCGTATCGGGCTTAACGCGGGAGAGCCGATAGCGGAGGACGATGACCTGTTCGGGACAGCTGTGAACCTCGCTGCGCGCATATGTGCACACGCTGAGGCGGGTCAGATTCTCGCTCCTGTTGTCGTTAGGGAGCTGGCGGCAGGCAAGCAATTCCTGCTTGCCGATCTGGGCGAGACGGAGCTGCGGGGGTTCGAGGACCCGGTGCGGCTGTTCGAGGTGAGGTGGCGAGAGGAGGGCAGAATGGAACGAGACATCGTCTTGACCGGCTATGACGCGGTGTATGCGGCCACGCCGAACAGCCCAACGCTGCGCCGTCTGTGGCACGAACATGCAGAAGGCGATGATTACCCGGAGCAGTTTGGACATGTCAGCTTCGTTACCCTGCCCGAACTACGGCATATTGCCGCCGAACTCCATCTTAATCCCGGCGACACGCTGGTCGATCTCGGTTGCGGCCGGGGTGGTCCGGCGCTCTGGGTGGCACGCGAGACTGGGGCACGCCTTATCGGAGTAGACTTCTCGCCTGTCGCCGTGGAGCAGGCCAGTGCGCGGGCGGTTGAACTCGATCTGGCCGGGCAGGCGCAGTTCGTCGTCGGCTCTTTCGCTGATACCGGGCTGGAAACCGGTTCAGCCGATGGGGCGATGAGTGAAGATGCGATACAGTACGCGCCCGACAAGCGAGCCGCCATGGTTGAGGCCGCACGCATCCTGCGCCCGGGCGGACGGTTGGTGTTCACCGCCTTTGAGGTGGACGCGGATCGCGCTGCGAACCTGCCAACGTTCGGCATCGATCCGATCGATGACTACCGGCCGCTACTGAGGGAGGCGGGCTTCAGCGTCGGGATCTACGAGGAGGTTCCGGGCTGGCCAGAACCGATGACGACCACCTACTCCGCCCTTCTCGACGCGAGTGAGGCTCTGAAGCAGGAAATGGGCGAGGATGCCAGTCGGTGGCTCTTCCTTGAGCTATCGATAACGCTTCAACAACGACCTTACCGACGGCGAGTGCTGGTCACGGCAACAAGGGAGTAAACTAAGGACATCCTCCGGCCCTTTCTTCCGCTGTGGAGGAGTCCCGCTCAGTGGCCTCGAGGACCCGGTGCGGCTGTACGAGGTGAGGTGGCAGGAGGACTAATCGCCTAGCCCCTCGTTGACACCCACCCAACCCAGGCGCAGAATACCATTGCCCAGAAACGTTCCAGAAGGATAAGGGAACAATTGCTTAATCGGGAAGGAGAAGGCATTTGGGTTGGATAATCAGCATGATCTTTGCCGTCGTCGTCTGCACGATCCTCTTCTTCGTAGGACGAGCATTACACAGAAGCGGCAAAGAGAGGCGCAGCGTGGCCGAGGCCAGAGACTACGGCTACAGCTCCTTGGGTGACGCCAAAACCATGGAAACCGGAGGTACACTGCTAACAATAGGTGCCTTCGTCCTCTTCTTCCTCTGGGTCGGGTTGCACACCCTCATCTCTAGTATCCATCAGGTGCCCGCCGGTCACGCAGGAGTCATCCGCGAGTTTGGCGCCATCGTCGCCCAGACAGACGACGGCTTCCAGTTCATCCCACCGTGGAGAACCCTTGAGAGCGCTGACACGAGGGTGCAGACATGGGTCTTCACTGACGACCCCAGCAACATCCCGGCAGGCGCGAAGCTGGCGGGCGAAGGGCTAGGCAGCTTCAGCGAGGAGACCCAAGACGTCTTCATCAACGCGACGCTGAACATCGAAGTCTCTCCGGGCGACATCCAGGAGCTGTACCGCAACGTGGGCCGCGACTACTTCGACAAGCTGGTGCCTACACGGGTGCGACAGCTGTTCAAGAATGAGACGGTGAAGTTCAAGGCTGTCGATATCGCCCCTAACCGCGAGCAGATCCGCACGGCGGTGGAGGAGAATCTACGCGAGGAACTGAGCAAGTTCTCAATCGACGTCGTCGCGCTTCTTATCGACAACATCGACTTCAACCAGCCGTTCAAGGACGCGATCGAGGCGAAGCAGGTGGCGACTCAGAACGCTCAGGAAGAGGCAGAGCGCATCACGCAGAGGGAGAACGAGGCCAAACAGGTGATCGCGGAGGCCGAGGGCACGAAGCAGGCCACCATCACCATCGCCGAGGGTCAGGCGGAGGCCAACAGGCTGCTGGATGCGTCGTTGACGCCTAACGTTATCCTTTTCCAGGCCATCCAGAAGCTGGCGGACGATCTCGACATTGCCATACTACCGGCAGGTGAGGGGGTGATTATCGACCCAACAACGCTGCTGACACCAAACACACCCGAATGATTTCGATAATGACCCGACGCGAACAAGATGCTCGTCGCTATCATCTACACCGGCAGAGATGTTAGCGAGGGCAAGGAGAAGCGTAGCCTTCAATTAGGAGCCCGATGAACGACAAGCCAGTCCAGCAGCCCCCGGAAATGGTGATGGCGGCTCTCTTCGAGGGCAAGTCGAGCGACGAGCAGAAGGCGCTGCTCGCAGCCCTCGAACGCAGCGGAGCCGCACTGTATCGTGTCCTCGCGGCGAACGAGACGGATGCGGCTAGTAGAGAGGCCCTTCTGCAAGCCGCGGAACGGGAAGAGGAGAACGCACGAACGCTTGAGGGGATGGCCTGAGCTTCGCAGAGCAGGTGCGGGCGACCCCGCCTGAGGCGGGCCAGGCTTCGGGTCGCTCTACGCCGCATGCTGCCACGAATCGCGCTGTGGCGCGTACACGGCGATCTGCCTATAATTAGGGTCACCGCTGCGAAAGGAGCCGTCCGCATGCCGGAAGCGCCCATACCACACGCTTACTTCCAGAAGCAGTTTATGCCTCTGGCCGAAGCCAAGATCGGCATCATGACGCACGCCTTCAACTACGGCACGGGCGTGTTCGAGGGCATCCGCGGCAACTGGAACGATGCGGAGCAGCAGATCTACCTGTTCCGCCTGAAGGAGCACTTCGACCGGCTGCGCAAGAGCTGCCGCATCATGCGGATCGAATTCGAGTACTCCAATGAGGAGCTTCAGTCGATAATCACGAAGCTAGTCGAGATGTCCGGCTACCGAGAGGATGTCTACATCCGGCCGCTGGCCTATAAGAGCTCCGAGGTGCTGGGGGTTCGCCTGCACGACCTGGATGACGACTTTCTGATGTTTATCGCGCCGTTCGGGCCCTATCTGGACATCGAGAAGGGGGCGCGCTGCTGCACCTCATCCTGGCGGCGGGTGGAGGACACCGCCATTCCCGCCCGCGCCAAGATCACTGGCATCTATGCCAACTCCGCCCTGGCGAAGACGGAGGCGCAGCTAAACGGCTTCGATGAGGCGATTATGCTGGACGAGCGGGGCCACGTCTCCGAGGGCTCCGGCGAGAACATCTTCGTCGTTGACGGCGACCGGCTGATCACGCCGCCGCCGTCCTCCAACATCCTTGTGGGCATCACCCGCGAAACGGTGATCATCCTGGCCCGCGAGGAGATGGGGATGGAGACGGTGGAGCGGGATATCGACCGGAGCGAGCTGTACGCCGCGGAGGAGTGCTTCATGACGGGGACGGCCGCTCACGTGACGCCCGTGGTGGAGCTGGACCACCGCCCGATTGGGAACAGCAAGGCGGGCCCAGTCTCCAAGCGGCTGATGCAGCTCTACTTCGATGTGATCACGGCCCGCAATTCCAAGTACGCCTCCTGGTGCACCCCGTGCTATTCAAAGGTCAAGGCGTAATCATAGAGCGGCCCCAGCGCAGACTGGGGGTAGTGGTGGCGGCCGTGCCGGCTGTAATCGCCGTTGGTCTGGCCTTCGCCCTCATCGCCAAGGCTACGACCTGGCCCGTCTCGCTCACCCAGTTCACGGCTATCTCCGGCGCCCTCGTGCTCATCGTCCTCGCCCTGGTGTTCGCCTTCTGGGCCTACGCCTGCTATACGCTGCAGTACGTGGTGGACGGCAGCGGTCTCACCATCGCCTGGGGGACGCTGAAGCACTTCATCCCGATGGACCGCATCGAGGGCCTGTCCCTGGGTCGTGGCGAGGATCGCCCAGCGCTGCGGGGGTTGAACTGGCCCGGCCTGCACGTCGGCCGCGGTCAGGTAGGCGGAGAGGAAGTGCTGTTCTACTCCACCCACCGTTCGGCCGAGGAGATCGTCTACGTGCGAACGCCGGCGGCGACGTACGCGGTCAGTCCGCAGGACCCACCGCGGTTCATCGCCGAGGTGGAGCGGTTCAAGCGATCGGCGGAGGCCGGCGGCAGGGAGTCCGTCCAGCGTGACGGCGTGGGCGGCCATCCCATCTGGGCCGACCGGGTCGCCCAGTGGCTGGCGCTGGCCGCCGTCCTCGTCAACCTCGCCTTGTGGGGATACGTGTTCGCCATCTACCCGGACCTTAGCCCGCAGATCACGATCGAGTTTCCTCCTCTGGGGGAGGTCACGGACCTGCATTCTCGCAACGCTATCCTGCTGATACCGGCGGCGGCGGCGGCGGTCCTGGCGGTCAACCTGATAGCGGGCCTGGGTTTCCAGTGGCGGGAGCGGGCGGCGACGTATCTGATGCTTAGCGGCAGCGTGTTCCTTCAGTTCCTGTTCTGGGTATCAGCCGGCATCGCCATAGCGAACGCTTAGCGCGGCCGTTTAGGGCCTAGGGCCAACAAGAGCCCGTGGTGTCGGGGAACAGCAAAGCACTTCTCTGAGCGAGCGCCCTGCTGCTAAACTGATGGGCGTGATGGCCTACGACGTTATCGTTGTCGGCGCCGGCCCAGCCGGCAGCACCGCCGCCCGCACCCTTGCCCGCGAGGGGGCGTCCGTACTGCTGTTGGACCGCGCCCGCTTTCCCCGCGACAAGCCGTGCGGCGGCGGGGTCACCGTTCGCGCCGCTTCCTGCCAGGATATCGACCTGGCGCCGGTAGTTGAACGCACCATTACGGGAGCGCGGTTCTCTTTACGGCTAGGCTCTGCCTTTGACCGGCGCTACGATGAGCCGCTGACCTATATGACCCAGCGCAGCCGGCTGGACGCGCACCTCGTCGAGGCTGCCGTCGGCGCCGGGGCCGCCTTCCGGGACGGCGAATCGGTTCGCTCCGTGGAGGTTGCGGCCAACTCAGACGGTCCCGGCGGTGGCTCAGGCTCAAGCCTGGCCGGCGCGGTCACCGTCCGCACCGATGGCGGCTCCTACACCGCTCGCGCTCTCATCGGCGCCGATGGGGCCAACGGGGCCGTCGGCCGCGCCACGGGCATCCGCCCACTGAGCGAGGAGGCGGTTGCGCTGGAGGGGAAGGTACCTTACCCGAACGGCGTGCCGGCGGACTGGCGAGATTTCATCGGATTGGACTTTGGCTGGCTGGCCGGCGGCTACGGCTGGGTGTTCCCCAAGGGCGATCATCTGAACGTTGGCGTGGGCGCCTGGAAGTACGCGGCGTTCACGCTGCGACCCAAGCTGGCGGAGCTCTGCTGTCGTTACGGCTTCGATGCGGGGGCGCTGGAGAACCTGCGAGGCCATCACCTGCCGGGCCGCGTCCCCGGCTCCAACATCGCTCGCGGGCCGGTGGCCGTTGTCGGCGACGCCGCGGGGCTTATCGACCCTCTGACCGGCGAGGGGATACATATGGCGTTCATGAGCGGTCGCATGGCGGCGCGAGCGGCGCTGCGGCTCCTGGCCGGGGAGACGGATGATCTCTCGCTGTACCAGCGTGCCGTGGACCTCCGTCTGCAGCCGGAGCTCACAGCTGCGCGCAAGCTGCAGGAGCTGTTACAGTTCGCGCCGCCGCCTTACATGGCCGTGATGCGCCGCAGCGGGAAGTTCTGGCGCTTGTTCTGCCATCTGATACGCGGCGAGCTGACCTACCTGGATTTCCTGCGCATAATCGGGCCGCTGCGGCTGGCCGTGGACCTGTTCGCGGCGGTGGCGCGGCGGCGAAGGCTATCGCGCCTCACCGCCGCGCGCTAAGGGTGACGGCGGAGCGATGCTGCGGCCTCTGGCGCTCGTAACGGCTCTCGCCATATCGTTGGGCCTCGCCTGCGGGGGTGGCGACGGTGACGAGACCGCGACCATCGTCGTCATCGGCGGTGAAGGCGAGGGAGTGGAGTTGACGGTAGAGCTGGCGCGGACTGCTGGGGAGCGCAGCCGCGGCCTGATGTTTCGGGAGGAGCTAGCGGAGGACGGCGGCATGCTGTTCGTCTACGTGGAGGACACCGAGGCGGGCTTCTGGATGAAGGACACGTTGATCCCGCTGTCGATCGCCTTCATCGCCGCCGACGGCACGATTCTGGGCGTTCAGGATATGGAGCCGCTGTCCGAGGAGTTGCACCGCCCGCCGGAGCCCTACCGCTACGCTCTGGAGGTGAACCAGGGCTGGTTTCGGGAGCACGGCCTGGGGCGGGGGGACCGGGTGAAGATACCGGATTCGGTGAGCGGGGCGACGGCTGGGGAGTGAGGTTGGGTGGGTTGTGCCCAGCATTCGCTTGACTTTGGCGGAGGCGCAGGCCTACAATTTTCTTTACACAACTAACCGGCATAGGCAGAGGCGACGAAGGGGAGTAGTAGAGAGCCGATTCGCTCCAGAGAGCCGGCGTCAACGGTGCGAGCGCGGCAGCGAGCGGCCTCCAACTCGCCTCCCTCGACAGAGTCGGGGGATCCCACCCTCAAGGCGGGACCTGAGCCAGCGGGCTGAACCGTACAGTAGGTTCGCTCGGGTGCGCCCGTTACAGCGCAAGAGTGCTCCGAGGTTAGCTGCGGCCGGTGCGCCTTGGAGAAAAAGGGTGGTACCACGAGACCACAAGTCCCGTCCCTTTGGGGTCGGGACTAATTTAGTTATGCGGGAGTGAGCGACGGAGATGGTGACGACCAGAAGGCTGAGAAGCGAGGCGATGAAAGGGGGCCCGGCGCGGGCGCCCAACCGGTCGTACCTGCGCGCGATGGGGCTGTCCGACGAGGACATCCAGAAGCCGTTTGTGGCCGTGGCGAGCAGCTGGAACGAGGCCACGCCCTGCAACATCCACCTGGACCGACTGGCCGACCGCGTGAAAGAGGGCGTCGGCAGCAGCGGCGGCACCTCTCGCGAGTTCGTCACGATCGCCGTGTCTGACGGTATCGCTATGGGCCACGAAGGGATGAAGGCCTCTCTGGTCAGCCGAGAGGTCATCGCCGACTCTATCGAGCTGATGGTGATGGCCCATGCCTACGACGCACTGGTGACGATCGCCGGCTGCGACAAGAGCCTCCCCGGCTCGTTGATGGCGGCGGCCCGCCTGAACATACCGTCCATCTTCCTGTACGGCGGCACGATCATGCCGGGCCGCTACCAGGGCCGCGACATCACCGTGCAGGACGTGTTCGAGGGCGTCGGCGCGTACGAGGCGGGTCGCATGACCGAAAAGGAGCTGTATGAGCTGGAGTGCGCCGCCTGTCCGGGGGAGGGCTCCTGCGCCGGCATGTACACGGCCAACACGATGGCCTGCGCCAGCGAGGCGCTGGGCATGGCGCTGCCCTACAGCGCCTCTATCCCCGCCGCCGACCCGCGCCGGGACGACCTCTGTCGGCGGACGGGCGAGGCGGCGTTGAGCCTGCTGGAGGCGGACCTGAAGCCCCGCGATATCCTCACCAAGGCGGCGTTTGAGAACGCGATCGCCGTGGTGGTGGCGATCGGCGGCTCCACCAACGCCGCCCTTCACCTGCTGGCGATCGCCCGCGAGGCCGACGTGTCGCTCTCGCTGGACGACTTCGACCGTATCGGCCGCCGCACCCCGCACATCGCCGATACGCGGCCCGGCGGACGCTACGTCATGGCCGACCTCGACCGAGTGGGCGGCGTGCCGCTGCTGATGAAGGAGCTGCTGGATAGCGGTCTGCTGAACGGGGAGGCGATGACGGTCACCGGCAAGACCGTAGCTGAGAACCTGGCCGGCATCGAGACCGGGGATGGTCAGGATGTGGTTCTGCCCGTCGATAAGCCGCTGGAGCCTACGGGTACGCTGGTGGTTCTGAAGGGGAACCTGGCGCCGGAGGGTTGCGTGATGAAGACCAGCGGCGTCAAGAAGCTGCAGTTCAGCGGCCCGGCCCGCGTTTTCGACGGCGAGGAGGCGACGGCCGAGGCGGTGCGGGAGAGGCGGATCAAGGCGGGCGACGTGGTGGTCATTCGCTACGAGGGGCCCAAGGGCGGTCCCGGAATGCCCGAAATGCTCACCCCGACTTCCGTGCTGTTGGGTGCGGGCCTCGGCTCGGACGTTGCGCTCATCACCGACGGCCGTTTCTCCGGGGGTTCCCACGGATTCCTGATCGGGCACGTGACCCCCGAGGCTCAGGAAGGCGGACCGATTGCGCTGGTAGAAGACGGAGACGTGATCACGATCGACGTGAAGAAACACACCATCGAGTTGGAAGTGAGTGCCGATGAGTTCGAAGCGCGACGGTCAAGCTGGAAGGCACCAGAGCTCAAGGCAAAGCGGGGAACGCTCTATAAATACATCCAATCCGTGAGCCCGGCTTCGCTCGGGTGCGTGACCGATGGAAAGAAGTAGCAAGATCGCCGCCGCGGAGTGATTACGCTCCTGTGAAGCTGGGCTTGCGCTTTTCGCGAAATGCTGCGACCCCTTCGCGGCCATCCGACGTACGGGTCATGGCCACGATTGCGCTCGTTTCTGCATCCAGCTGGTCTTCGAGCTGTGCGTTTTGACTCGAGAGCAGCAGCTTCTTGACAGCGCCGAACGCGAGTGTCGGTCCGCTGGCCAGAGCGCGCGCTAGGTTCTCCGATTCGGCCATCAGGTCGTCGTCGGGGACGACCCGTTCGACGATTCCCCACGCATGGGCTTCGGCCGCGGAGAGTTTGCGATTGGTGAGCATCAATTCCCTTGCGCGCCGCATGCCGACAATACGCGGTAGGAAGTAGGTCGAACTCCCGTCTGGCGCGAGGCCCGCTGCGGTGTATGCCATGGTAAAGATCGCGGATTCGGCGGCTAGCGCCATGTCCGTCATGCAGACCAGACTCATCCCCACACCGGCAGCCGGGCCGTTGACTGCTGCCACGATGGGCGCGTTCATGCGTACAAATTTCAAGATCGCGGCGTGCAGGGTGTCGGCTGTCTCCGCGACTCGCTCCGGAATCTGATCCTCCGCGGCCGCGAAGTTCTTCAGGTCTCCGCCTGCGCAGAACATCCGGCCAGCCCCGGTCAGCAAGACCGCGCGAATTGCCGAATCTTCTGCGCAGATTGTGGCGGTCTCGAGAAATTCCCGGGCCAGATTGAGGTTGAAGGAGTTGGCCGCCTTCGGGCGATTCAGCGTCAAGCGAGCCAGTCCGTCCCGGACTTCAAAGGTGAGATTTTCGAAACTCATTCCCGCTCCTCATTGGAAGAGAGGGTCCGGCAGGCTCGGCAGAGCTGATCCATCCGACCCCTCGGAATTTTTGCCGGAGAAGGTTGCCCCAGATTCCCGGAACGCTGAAGCAGTGTAACTCGATCAACGGGAGCGAGCTTTCGCGACCTCTGCAATGCGGCTCAGCGCATCATCGATGTCTGCTTCAGACACGTCCATGTGGGTCACTGCTCGAACCCGATCTTTCGTTAGGGCAAGCATCAAGACGCCTCGCGCGAGGATCTCTTGCTCGAATCCTTCCGCCCGCTCGACCTCGAAGAGTACGATGTTCGTTTCGGGGAACGGGTCGACTTTGAAGCCGAGATCCTGCAGCCCTGCCGCCAGGCGCCGCGCATTCGAGTGATCATCCGCGAGGCGTTCGACGTGATGTTCCAGTGCGTAGAGACCAGCCGCAGCGATGATGCCAGACTGACGCATTCCGCCACCCATCTGCTTGCGGGCGCGGTGTGCGCGCAAAATGAAATCCGACGATCCACACAGGACGGACCCGATCGGCGCGCCGAGTCCTTTCGAAAGACAAAACGTCAGCGAGTCGAAGGGCTCCGCCCAGGTCGCCACCGGTGTCCCGCTTGCGACGGCCGCGTTGAAGATTCGGGCGCCATCGAGATGCACCGTCAGGCCGTGGTCTCGTGCGACTGCCGCGGCTTCCTTCAGCGGTTCCAGTGGAAACACCCGGCCCCCGCTCTGGTTGTGTGTGTTCTCGATCGCGAGCATGCGAGCGGGCGCGTAGTGGCGCCGGGGTTCATCGACCTCCTGGCCAGCTATCCCAATGACGACCAAGCGGGGATCTATAAGGTCACGGATGGGGTCACGACCGTCGTCGCCATGCACGGCGGGCCCATCGAT
>CAJXNA010000042.1 GCA_913056415.1 uncultured Chloroflexota bacterium
CGCTTTAGGCATGGGGCGTTCTCCTTCGGGTCGAGGGCCAGGATTGGGCCACAGAGTGCTTTACTCGCTCGGTTTGTGTTTTGAACCGTCATCGCTTTCATCTCAACCGCTGTAGCTGCAGCTACGATTGGTCATCTCCCTGTTTCTCACTCGCTTGTTCAGGCTTCTCGCCGCCTTCAGGCGCTTCCGCCTCTTTCTCTTCCTCCGCCTTCTCCTCTTTGCCCTTGCCGACGACGACCATGGCAGGGCGGAGGACGCGGTCGTGGAGCTTGTAGCCGCGCTGGACCTCCGCCAGCACCTTCCCCTCCTCGCCGTCGGCGTGGGTGACGGCCTCGTGGAAGCTGGGGTCGAACTGCTGGCCCTCGGCCTGGATGGGGGTGACGCCGGCGTTATCGAGGAGGACGAGGAGCTTGCGGTGGATGAGGGCTATGCCCTCGAACCAGGTGAGGCCGGCGAGGCGGGCGTCGAGGCTGCCGAGGGCGCGCTCCAGGTCGTCGAGGATGGGGAGGACGTTGATGATGAGGGCGGCGGAGGCGAAGCGGCGGCTCTCGCTGCGCTCCTGCTCCACACGGCGCTTGTAGTTCTGGAAGTCGGCCTCGGCGCGCTGCCAGTTGCCGAGGTATTTCTGGGCGTCCTCTTTGGCGTTGGCGAGCTGCTCCTCTATGGTGCCGGCTTCGGCAGGCTCAGCCTGAGCGGATTCAGGCGGGGCAGGTTCGGCCTCGGGTGGCTCAGCATCCCCCGGAGGCGGACCCGCCTCCGGAGGGGGTTCTTTCTTACGGGGGTTGTCAGTCATGTCTTCGCTCCAGGGAGAGTCTAGCCGAAGTAGGCGTCCAGGAGCTCCTCCATGATGCCGCTCATGTAGCGCACCATGGAGACTGTCCTGGAGTAGTTCATGCGCGTGGGCCCGACGACGCTGATGGCGCCGCGGAGGCCGGAGGGGCCGCCGTAGGGGGAGATGACGACGCTGCACTGCTGCATGGCGTCCTGGGGGTGCTCACTGCCGATGATCGCGGTCACCTCACCCGGACGGGCAGGCTGGTCGCCGGCAGCGCGGGCGAGAGGTATCGCCTTGTCGAGGTTGGAGCGTCCGAGGAGGTCCATGAGGGCCAGCATGCGGTCTCCCTGGGCGAACTCCGGCTCAAGGAGCATGTCGCGGAGGCCTTCGAGATAGGCTTCGCCGAATGACTCCGCCTCCTCAGACTCCATCAGATCGAGAGCGGCGTGCACGGTCTGGGCCTCGAACGAGCGGTGCTCCATCTGCATGGCGCGGATCTCGTCCACGGTGCGCCCGGCGTAGAGGGAGTTGAGGTGGGCGGCGACACCGGCCAGCTCAGCCTGGGAGAGGGGCCGGTCCAGGGTGAGTGTTTGCTGGAGGACGAGCGTCTCCTGGAGGACGAGGACGAGGAGGGCCACGAAGTCGTGCACGCTCACGAGCTGGAGCGAGCGGAGCCGCGTCTGAGCGGCGTGGGGGGCGGTGACCACGGAGACGTAGCTGAGGCGGGCGGCGAGTACGGCAGCGGCCAGGTGGGCCCACTCATCCGTTTCGCCGGCCGCCTGGTGGAACTGGTGGCGGATCGTCTGTTGGATGGCGGCGGGGGGCTCCTGAGGACGCATAAGCGCCTCCACGTAGTAACGATACCCCTTATCGGAGGGGACGCGACCGGCCGAGGTGTGCGGCTGCACGATGTAGCCTTCGTCCTCCAGCCGCGCCATTTCGTTGCGGATGGTGGCGGAGGAGACGGGCAGAGCGTAACGCTGGACGACGGCGCTGGAGGCGACCGGCTGGGCGGAGCGGACGTACTCGTCCACGATGAAACGCAGCAGCTGTTCTCGTCTCTCGGTAAGCATGTTGCCGGCCTTAGCAATTAGCACTCGCGGGGTGAGAGTGCTAACCGAGATTCAGCGTAGCACCCCCGCAGAGAAGGTGTCAAGAGCGGAGCCGGCCGTAGGCCGTCGCGCCGTATTGACCCGCCTTCAGGGAGCTTGCTATACTCAGCGCGACCCTATACGAGTCCAAAGGAGTTCGCGTCATGGCAGAAGAGGACCAGGCGGGCCTAGAAGAAGCCCCGCGGAAAAAGGGCGGCAAGAAACGAAAGGTGTTCTTCCTCGTGGCCTTGATCGGCGCTGTAATCGCGGCCCTCTCGTTCTGGCGCCGCCGCGGCTCAGAGGAAGAGTTCGAAGAGTAGCTGCCGGCGATCCCGACCGATCCCTTGGTACCTGACATCGCGTTCCTTCGGAGCGAACTATCCGCGTGGAGATAACCTGGCTCGGCCATTCCTGTTTTCGCATTCGCGGCCGCGGAGCCGCGATCGTCACTGACCCCTGTCCGCCCTCATCCGGCTATACCATCGGCAAGCCCACGGCGGACATCGTCACGATCAGCCACGGCCATGAAAACCACTCGTACGTGAAGGCGGTGGCAGGCAAGCCGGTCCGCATTGATAGGCCCGGGGAGTACGAGATACACGGCGCCTTCGTGACCGGCGTCGGCACTTACCACGACGCGGAGCAGGGGGCCACTCACGGCGCCAACGTGTCCTTCGTGCTGGAGATGGAGGACCTACGCGTCTGCCACCTGGGAGACCTGGGGCATACACCCACGCCGGACCAGGTGGAGGAGATGAGCGGCGTGAGCGTGCTGCTGATACCAGTCGGCGGCAACACGACGATTGACGGGGCGACGGCGGCGGAGGTGGTGAACATCATCGAGCCCTCTATCGTCATCCCGATGCACTATCGCACTGAGGTCACGAAGGACGATCTGGCGCCGCTGGACCGCTTCCTTAAGGAGATGGGCGCCAAGGATCTGGAGCCCCAGCCCAAGCTGACGGTGTCCCGCAGCTCCCTGCCCCACGAGATGCAACTGCTGCTGCTGGACTATCGCCGCTAGCGGCCGCGGGCAGTCAGGTAAACGCCGGCGACAGCCGCCGCTCCGAGCAAGGCCGCCGGTATCGCGATCGCCAGCAGGAGGGCCTGGTTGGAGCCATCGTCATCGTCCTGGGCCAGAGGCTGGAGGCCACCCTGGCCCAGGGGCACGGTGCTAATCTCTTCCACCGTCGTCGGCGTGATCAGATCCTCGGGCAGGACCGGCTCCCGGCCTTCAATCGTGGCCAGGACGACCTCGCCCATGAGCGCGTGGCCTTCATCGTTGGGATGAATCTGGTCATCAGCCACGAGCTGGGCGGCGCGGCCGCGGAACAAGGGATAGACGCTGGCCAGATCGGCGCCGAACTCCGTCTGTGAGACCACGCTCTGGGTCAGATCGTTGATCCCCCGGATGGCGAAGTCCGCTATCAGCTCGGCCGCGTCACCTCTGCCCGACAGGGGGCTGTAGAGGTCAACCACAACGATCTTAGCCTTAGGGGCCGCCTCTCGCAGACTGCTAAGCACCTGCGTAAGGTTCTCCTCCAACACGGCGAGCATCTCCTCGAACAGTATCTGGCACTCCGAGGCGAGAGGGTCAGCGACGCAGGGGGAGTCAGGCGTGGCCAGGGCGAGCACGTCGTTGCCGCCGATGCCGACGGTGATGATCTCCACGTTGTCGTCGGAGGAGGAGGTGTCCTCCTGGCGCTCGATGATCTCGTTCACGGCCCGCTCCAGTTGACCGCCGGGCAGTAGGAGGTCAGCGCTGGTAGCGCCGGGGACGCCGAGGTTGATCAGATCCAGGCCGCGGTCGCGGTAGCGCTCGCTCTTGCGCAGGGCGTCGTAGGTGATGGCCACGTAGCCGCCGGTGGCCGGGTCCGAAGCTCCCACGCCGAAGGTGAGGGAGTTGCCGAGGGCAACGTAGGCGGGCGCCTCCTTGGCGGCAACGGGCGCCGGCGGCGCCAGCAGGGCCAGGGAAAGAAAGGCCGCCAGTAGCGGCAACAGTCTTTGCATAAGCCTGATCTGGAATCCTAAGGGAGGTATGCGAGTGGGTCCACCGGGGAGCCGCCGATCCAGAGCTCGAAGTGCAGATGGGCGCCGGTGCAGTAGCCGGTGCAACCGATGGCGCCGATCTGTTCGCCCTGGCCCACGGCCTGTCCTTGGGCCACGTAGATGGCCGATAGATGGGCGTAGACGGTCTCCGAGCCGTCGGCGTGGCGGATGACGACGTAGGTGCCCAGGCCCCAGCCCAAGCTGGCGGTGAGGACGACGGTGCCGGTGGAGGCGGAGAGGACGGGGGCGCCGTAGCGGCCGAAGGCGTCGATGTCAATAGCCAGATGGTAGGAGCTGCCGCCGCGGTACTCGCCGAAGTAGGAGGAGATGGAGCTAGAGAAGGGCCAGATGTAGCCGATACTGGCCGGTGGTGGCGGTGGAGGAGCCGGCTCCGGGTCAGACTCCGGCTCTGGGTTGGTGGCCTCGACGGCGGTGACGGCGGCGGAGATGGGCGGAGGAGGAGGCACGGCACCGGGAAGAACGAGGACCATCCCCTCTATAACGGTGTCCGCTGAGCTAATGCCGTTAGGTACGAATGCGAGGATGCTGGTGACGTCTATCTGATAGAAGGATGCGATATCGGAGAGGGTGTCGCCCAGCCTAACGTTGTAGATGAGGCCGTTGAGGCTGGGGATCTGGAGCTTCTGCCCAACAAGGAGCAGATCGGGGTCCTCATGGAGGTCGGCGTTGTTCCAGAGGATGTACTCAACATCTATACCAAAGGCGGCGGCGATGGACGCGACGGAGTCTCCCAGCTGAACGGTATAGACGATGAAGGCAGGTTGCGGTTCGGGTGTGGGTTCAGGCGCGGGCTCGGGTGTGGGTTCGGGTGTGGCCTCCTCTGGTTCTGTCTGCTGTGGCTCAGGGTTGACGATGTAGATGCCGGAAGAGGTTGCCAGAACAACGGAAGGACGCAGGTAGCCGGCGGAGGGGCTTTCACTAACAGCCTCCTGAAGGGCGACGTCGGCGGAGACGAAAGGAGACGCGACCCTCCCCAGAGCTCCCGTCGCGGCGACGCCGACCGCGATGAAGGCGATGAGAAAGAAGAGTGCGTGGAGACAGTACCTTCGCTGTTCGGTTGCGGGCTTGCCCGCGCTCTGCGGGTCAAGCACGCGTCTGTCTCGGCCTCCAGGCCAGCGCGGGGGCAACGCTTGCTGGTCCCGAATAATCTACCTCCTGTTTATCTCCTTCTCATGCCGAGATAGCGCCCCGTGTGGCACCACCTCAAATCTGCCCTGCTTGACAAATCGGGGGTAATTATAACCCATTTGTCAGTCTCTTCACAAATTGACACGTTATAAACGAACGTGTGACAGGCAGTTAAGGAGTAGCAGGGGAAAAGTCAGTGAATGCCACGCCTAGACGGCGTCTTTGATGGTGGCCAGGAACTCTTCGTTTGTCTTGGTGCGCTGGAGGCGTTCCAGGATCAGCTCCGCGGCCTCTGTGGAGTTAGGTGAGTTCTGGGACACCATGGCGGTCATGCGGCGCAGGAGCAGCACCTTCTTGTATTTCTCTTCGCCGAGCAGGAGATCGTCACGGCGGGTGCTGCTGCGCTGGATATCGATGGCCGGGTAGGTGCGCCTTTCCGCCAGACGACGGTCAAGGAACAGCTCCCAGTTGCCAGTGCCCTTGAACTCCTCGAATATGACCTCGTCCATGCGGCTGCCGGTATCGATTAGGCAGGTGGCGATCATGGTCAGGCTGCCTCCCTCCTCGATGGTGCGGCCAGCGCCGAACAGGCGCTTGGAGGGGTGCAGGGCCACAGGGTCGATGCCGCCGGAGAGGGTGCGGCCGCTGGGGGGAAGGGCCAGGTTGTAGGCGCGGGTGAGACGGGTGATGCCGTCCAGGAGGACAACGATGTGGCGCCCGCCCTCTACCAAACGCTTCGCCCGCTCTATCCCCATCTCGGCAACTCTGGTCTGCTCCTCCACCGGATCGTCGAAGGTGGCGGCGAGGACCTCCGCGTGCTCTACGGAGCGGCGCCAGTCCGTCACCTCCTCCGGACGCTCACCGATGAGGAGGACGATGATGTGTATCTCTTCGTATTTGTTGGCGATAGCGTGGGCGATGGTCTTGAGGAGGACCGTCTTGCCGGCCTTGGGCGGCGACACGATGAGGCCGCGCTGGCCACGGCCGATGGGGGCGACGAGGTCGATGATACGGGTGGAGAGGCTGCTGTCGCCAGCCTCCAGATCGATGAACTCCTGCGGGAAGATAGGCGTGAGCTGCTCGAAGTAGGGGCGGCGTTTGGCCGCCTCCGGGTCCAGGCCGTTGACGGCGTCCACTTTGAGCAGGCCGTAGTACTTCTCGGAGTCCTTGGGCGGGCGGGCGGTGCCCATCACGTAGTCGCCGGTGCGCAAGGCGAAGCGGCGAATCTGGGTTTGGGAGACGTAGACGTCGCTGAGGCTTGGGCGCAGGGCCTCAGCCCGTAGAAATCCATATCCGTCAGAGGCTAGCTCCAGGATACCGCCGGCGAAGTAATTGCCATCGCGTTCGGCCTTAGCCTGGAGGATGCGGAAGACGAGCTCCTGCTTGCGCAGGGAGCCGGCGCCGCTGAGGCCCAGCTCCTTGGCCACGTCCATGAGCTCGTCTCGGGTGCGGGCTTCCAGTTCGGCAAGGTTCGCTGGGGACTCCGAAAGTGTTTTCTCCATCTTGGTGGGCGCATCTAGATCCACGGTTTGTAAGTTCTCCGGGCCTCCGCCGGCCCAGGCATGTTTACGGGACACGGTTCAAATAATGGGGAGGCGGAATCAAAATACATCATACTTTCAAGACGCGCAAGGCCTTGCCGGCGTTAACTGGGGGATGATAGGAAGGTTGAGTCAGCTCACCTTCCGCGTCCGGGTAGGTCATATATCCCTCTTCTCCCTTAGAGCGGCTTGAATATCGCCAGGTAGGCCATGACCGGCAGCAATAACGTCGCGATGCCGCTGAATACTATGGGGACGTTATCGTCGAGCGCTTCCTGGAGCTCAGGGGTTGTACCGCCGACTTTCTCCGCCTGCAGCGAAGCCAATCGTGCTCTTCGCAGGCCCAGGCCTATCAAGGGCAGGCAAACCAGGAGACTCACGAGATACAGGGTTTCCTGGGCCAACAGCCAGCCGGTGGTGATTAGATTGTAGTCCATCTGCGTCCACATGAAAACCCCACTCACGCCCATGCCGATGATGCCCGGCACCAGCAGCAGCCCCTGGTAGTGAGACGCCTCCTCAAAGGCGACGACCTTCAGCTTCAGATCATCGAAGCGCCAGCCTCTGATGAGGGGGAACTGCACGGCGGCCAGCCCCATTACGTACCAGAAGACGGCGAGGAGGTGGGACAGGGTGAGCAGGTTGTCTACGATCACGCAGGCGCTGTGGTGGAACGCGGCGAGCGCCGCGAGGCGCCAGTCACGGAATGGGAGGCGCGCCCGCGCGGTAGACGCCGCGCCCGGGCACGTTCCAGGGCGGCGGTAACGAAGCCATCGAACAGGGGGTGGGGGCGGTTGGGACGCGACCGGAACTCGGGGTGGAACTGGGAGCCCACCATCCAGGGGTGATCTCTCAGCTCACAGATCTCGACCAGGGAGTCGTCGGGGAGGGTGCCGCTGGCCACCAAGCCAGCTTCCTGCAGCTGGGCGCGGAACTCGTTGTTCAGCTCGTAGCGGTGACGGTGGCGCTCAATGACTTCGTCCCGGCCGTAGGCGGCGCGCGCTTTGGTGTTCGCCACCAGGCGACAGGGGTAGCCGCCGAGGCGCATGGTGCCGCCCTTCTCCTGCACCCCCTCCTGCTCAGGCAGCAGGCTGATGACGGGGTAGGGGGTCTCAGGGTAGAACTCTGTGGAGTTGGCATCGTCGGTGCCGAACAGGTGACGGGCGAACTCCACCACCATCACCTGAAGCCCCAGGCAGAGCCCCAGATAAGGCACGTTGTTCTCGCGGGCGTAGCGGGCGGCCCTGATCTTCCCTTCGAAGCCGCGCTCCCCGAAGCCGCCGGGGACGACGATACCGTCCATCTCCGCCAGCACCTCTTCCATATCCGGATTCTCCATGTCCTTGGAGTGCAGCCAGTGTATGTTGATGCCGGTCCGGTGCTTCACGCCGGCGTGGATCAGCGATTCCTTCACCGAGAGGTAGGCGTCCGGCAGCTCCACGTATTTGCCTACGATCGCGATCTCCACCTGACCGCTGGGGCTCTTTAGCTGCTCCACCCACTCACGCCAGTCTGCCAGATCGCGAGAGGCGGCAGGCAGGTTCATCTTGTCCACGATGAGGTCGCCAAGGCCGGCCTCCTCCAGCACGAGGGGCACCTCGTAGATGGTCGGCATGGTGAGGAGGGGGATGACTGCGCCGACCGATACGTCGCAGAACAGCGATATCTTCTCCCGCAGCTCGTCGGCCACCGGCCGGTCGCTGCGGCAGACGATGACGTCCGGCTGGATTCCGATGGAGCGCAGCTCACGGACGCTGTGCTGGGTGGGCTTGGTCTTTAGCTCGCCGGTGGGGCTGATGTAGGGGAGGAGCGTGACGTGGATGGAAAGCGTGTCCTGGTGTCCTTCCTCGTTGCGCATCTGGCGGATCGCTTCCAGATGCGGCTGGCTTTCGATGTCGCCGACGGTGCCGCCGACCTCGACGATGACCACCTGGGCTCCGGACTCTTGGCCGATGCCGCGGATACGCTCCTTGATCTCGTTGGTGACGTGGGGGATAGGCTGAATGGTATGCCCAAGGTAGTCGCCGCGGCGCTCCTTGTTGATCACGGCCTGGTATATCTGGCCGGTGGTGACGGAGCTGCTCCTGGTCAGGTCCTGGTCCAGGAAGCGCTCGTAGTGGCCGAGGTCAAGGTCAGTCTCGGCGCCGTCGGTGGTGACGAACACCTCCCCATGCTGATAGGGGGACATGGTGCCGGGGTCGACGTTGAGATAGGGATCAAGCTTCTGGACGACGACGGAGATGCCGCGGGACTTGAGGATTCTGCCGATGGAGGCGGTGGTGATGCCCTTGCCAACCGAGCTGACAACTCCACCGCTTACGAATATGTACTTAGTTCCCATTTACTCCCTATTCGGGGAGCCTCCTCAGCCCGATGATAATGATACAGGATTGCCTGTGGTAAGTGTCAAGCGAACACGAAGGCTCAAAGGAGAAAATGCGAAAATCAATTAGCAGATGTTGTGTGGAAAACTCACGGTCGCCCGGGCGCCTCTGGACGGGGCCGCGTGACCGCCGACTCGCCTATCGATATACTGAACGCAACCCGGAGGCCTGGGATGTCGTGACATCGCCAAATTACGAGCCCACTCCGGAGTATGTATCCGTCGGCTTCGGCTGGCGGAGGCGAGACTTATTGGCTAGCCCACAGGGGGAGACAGCGCACGATGTCAATCACTTGGGAGATCAGCGAACTGGACAGCGGCCTGCGGGTGGTCACCACGCCGGTGTCCACGGCGCAGTCAGTGAGCGTGAACGTGTTCGTGGGAGCGGGGTCACGCGGCGAGGGCGAGCGCACGAAGGGTCTGGCCCACTTCCTGGAGCATATGGTGTTCAAGGGCACGGAGAAGCGCCCCACGGCGATAGACATCGCGGAGGCGATCGAGGGGGCGGGCGGCGTCCTGAACGCCTACACCGCCAAGGAGATCACCTGCTACTGGAACCACGTCCCGTTCGACCGTCTGGAGCTGGCGATGGACGTGCTGGCCGACATGCTGACTCACTCCCGCCTCGACCAGGAGGAGATCGACCGCGAGCGGTCAGTGGTGCAGCAGGAGATCCGCCGTACCAAGGACCATCCGGCCGCCTGGTGCGGTGAGCTGCTGGGCGAAGCGCTGTTCGGCGACCAGCCGATGGGCTGGTCGACAGCGGGCACGGAGGAGACGGTGGAGGAGCTGCAACGCCAGGACTTCGTGTCCTGGCTAGATACCTGGTACGGGCTGGGCAACGTCGTCGTCAGCGTAGCCGGCAACGCATCACCGGACAGGGTTACGGCCCTGGCGGAGAAACATATCGGGGACGGACGGCGGCCGGGAGCCCCGGCCGTTACGCCGGTGGAGGGCCGTATACCCGCCCGTCGCGCGATCTGCGACAGCCGCGAGATCTCCCAGACCAACCTGGCGTTGGGCATGCCAGCCTTGCCGCGCGACGATCCGGACCGCTACGTGCTCCAGGTTCTGAACTCGCTATTGGGGCGCGGCATGAGCTCGCGGCTATTCAAGGAGGTGCGGGAGCGACGCGGCCTCGCCTACTCCGTGTCGTCATCGGTGAGCCGTCACAAGGACACGGGGGCGTTCACGGTGACGGCCGGGGTCTCCCCGGAGAAGCTGGACGAGACGGTGACCGTGATTCAGGAGGAGCTTACCAAGCTTGTCCAGGAGACGGTGCCTGAGGGCGAGATGACGAAGGCCCGCGACTACACGGTGGGCAGCTTCCGCCTCAGCCTGGAGACACCGATGGCGCTGGCCCAGCGGGCCGGCGAGCAGCTGATCACACTGGGTAAGATCGAGCCCATCGAGACGGTGGTGGAGAGGATCGAGTCGGTCAGCGCGGACGACATCCTGCGGGTGGCGCGACGCGTCCTGGTGCCGGAGAACGCCGTCCTCTCGGTCGTGGGGCCGGAGCTGGACGAGGAGGTTCTGCTGAAGCTGCTGGCCGCTTAGAGAAATTACTGGGCGGCCTCAAGCGTGGCGCCCTAAAAGGCGCGAGGCCCTCCGCCTAAACGGATGGGCCTCATCGCCGCACCTGCCTACCGGCAGGCAGGCCCCAACGATGCTTGCATTGTTGTAAAAGCGTAGGGGAGATGTGCACGCACCCCGAGTCCTTGCGGACACTTCACCAGCCCCGCAACCGGTGAACTAAGAGAAATCACATCTCCCCTACATAACAGAACAGGTCAGATAGCGCCTCTATTACGGTCGTTCACCAGACGTTAACCTTCAGGCCGCAGTCGCGGCTCTATTGGCCCACCGCCACCCGAATAGCTATACTACCCGTGCCTGCTGGCAGGCAGGTCCGTGTGGATTGACCTTTAGCTTGTATCCTGCCCACCGAAGGAGGAGACTGTGTCCGGCTTCGAGAACATCATCTACGAGAAGAAGGGCCACCTGGCCTACATCACGCTTAATCGCGAGGAGCGCCGCAACGCTATCGACCCGGCGACCTCGCAGGAGCTGTACGACGCCTTCACCGACTTCAAGGAGGACGACGAGCTGTGGGTAGCGGTGCTGACCGGCGCCGGCGAGGTGGCGTTCTCCGCCGGGGCTGACCTGGTGGCGATGGCGGAGGCGTTCGCCGGCGGGCAGGGGATGCGGTTCGACGTGCCGTTCGGGGGGATCACCCGCGACTTCGAGTGCTGGAAGCCGATGATCGCCGCTATCAACGGCTACTGCCTGGCCGGGGGGCTGGAGCTGGCGCTCTCCTGCGACATCCGCATCGCGGCGGAGCACGCATCGTTCGGGCTGCCGGAGCCGAAGCGGGTGATCATCCCCGCCGCCGGCGGCACCCAGAAGCTG
>CAJXNA010000043.1 GCA_913056415.1 uncultured Chloroflexota bacterium
CGAAGATCGCTGGAAGGAGTACACCCGGATACTACTGGAAGAGTTTGCGCCCGAGAGTCTAAAGAACTTGGCCAGAGTATCCGAAGCGATTCCTCCCGCCCGCCGCCGCGGGCCTCCTCTCTCGTATTCACATCACGTCGTCATCTATGACCTTCCGGAGAAGGATCAGGAGGAATGGCTCTCCCGTGCAGAGGACGAGGGGTGGTCAGTTTCGTATTTCAGAGATCAGGTCAAGGGGCGGCCCAAGGGAGCCGAAGAGCCATCATCCGAGCGGGATCATACGAAGATTCAAGGGCTTCTGCTTCAGTTGGGACGTGATATGGGCTATAAGGTTTGGGTGGCCCGCAACGACAGGTCTAAAGCATGGCTGGGTAAGAAGTTCAAAGACATGGTTCTCAAGACCCTCCCGCGGACTATTCCGGACGCTCGTGCCCAGAAAATCATCGAGCTTATTGACGTGCTCTGGATAGATGCGCGATCCATCGTCAACGCTTTCGAAATTGAGCACACCACCCCCGTTTATTCAGGGCTGTTGAGGATGTGCGACCTCTTGGCCATTGAGCCATATCTCCGGATTAATTTGTATATAGTCGCCCCGGCCGCCAAGCGCGGATCCGTCGCTCGCCAAGTGAATCGTCCCACCTTTGCGAAGCTCGAACTTGGGAAAAAGTGCAGGCTCATAACTTTTGAACGGTTGCTCGACGAGATCGAGCGTCTTGGAGAGTTAACTGAGCACGTGAAGGATTCTTTTTTGCCGTGGATTTCGGAATCGTGCGAACTTCCCGAGGGCGACACCAGCACCTTGGAGGAGGACTAAGGGCGAATCCATGCGACGCCCTTTCGCGTACAATAGGGCACAGGAGGAACATATGGCCTTCAAGGACGAGGGGTACGACGACGAGCGGTTCTGGGAGCAGGTTCGCTCGGAGAATGCAACCTTCCTTGGCTTCTGGACCCACCGCTGAGGATCCTGCCAAGTAATGGCGCCCGTGTTTGCGCGCCTAGGCAAGCATTACCGTAAGCGTATCGAGTTCATCGCCGTGAACGCTTACGACCGCCCCGACATCGCCAAGCGGTTCGGGGTTAGCTCCACGCCCACCTTCATCCTCACCCGCAAGGGGAAGGCTCTGCGCCGCTTCTACGGCAACATCCCGGAGCCCCTCCTCAAGCAGCACCTGAAGCCCCACGCTCCGCCTGCCCCTGAGGGCGAGGACGAGGAGGAGGAGGAGCGGGGTCTGCTCTCCCGTCTTCTAGGCGGCCTGTTCGGCCGCAACTAGAGGCCAGCCCCTCCCTCCGCCCGCGCGGGAGGACGCGTCCTCCAAGCCAAGTCCTATCGGTGGCCAACCGGATTGGCATTTCCGCTATATACGCTTACAATAGTTGTGACGCACCTATCTGATTTACTTATGACAACAAAACGCAAAATCAATCCCGAACGCGTCTACTACAACTACGGCGGCCGTATACCTCCCGTTCGCCTGGAAGCGAAGCCCGCTGCGCTGCCCAATGGCCGCGTCGATGGCCTCCCCAAGTTAATCACCGACACCACTCTGCGCGACGGCGCTCAGGACTCTCGCCTCGCCCTGTTCCCCAACGAGGCCCGCCTGCGGTACGTGGACCTCCTCCACGACCTGGATAACGGCACCGGCGTCATCTACTCCACCGAGACGTTCATCTACCAGGAGCGCGACCTCTGGGTGCTCGATAAGCTCCTCGAACGTGAGTACGACTACCCGAAGATCACTACCTGGATCCGCGCCAACCCCAAGGACGTGCGGCGTCTCTCAGAGGTGAGCCAGGGCCGCGTTCGGGAGACGGGCATGCTCGCCTCATCCTCCGACCACCACATCTTCGACAAGCTGGGGTTCCGCAGCAAGGAAGAGGCGATCGACAAATACCTCCGGCCCATCCTCACCGCCTGCGAGTACGGCATCACGCCTCGCGTCCACCTGGAGGACTGCACCCGCGCCGACATCGACGGTTGGGTCCTCCCCTTCATGCAGACGGTCCTCGAGGCCACGGAAGGCCTTGCCAGGTTCCGCGTCTGCGATACCATCGGCTGGGGCTCCCCGGACCCCTACGTTGCTCTCCCCCAGGGCGTACCGCGTCTCATCGCCACCCTCTTCGCCGAGACCGGCGCCGAGCTGGAGTTCCACGGCCACAACGACTTCGGACTGGCCACCGCGAACTCGCTCGCCGCCTGGCGCTACGGCTGCCGCAAGGTCAACGTGACCTTTGGCGGCCTGGGTGAGCGCACCGGCAACACCTCCCTTGAGCAGGTGCTGGCTGGATACGTGCGCCTGTACGGCGACCCCGGGTTCGGGCAGCCCGTCCTGGCGGAGATGAAGCGGATGGTCGAGGAGTATCTCGTGCCGCTGGCGACCACCGCGCCCATCATCGGCGATGTGTTCACCACCCAGGCCGGCATCCACCAGGCCGGCCTGGCCCGGCAGGATGATGCCCCCGGCGGCCTCATCTACCTCGCCTATGACCCGGCGGTTGTGGGCAGTGAGGGTGCGGAGCGCAGCGTCGTTGGCGCCCTCTCCGGTTCGGAGGGCATCGTCTCGATACTGAACCGTGAGGCGGAGGTGGGCGGGCTTGAGGTGCGCTTCTCCAGCACTAGCCGTGTCGTCAAAGAGATATACGATCGTGTCCAGGCGATCTACGACGGCGAGTACGACGAATCCGCCGACGCCTGGGTGAACTACCGCACTACGTTCTTTCAACCGGACGAGATCTGGCGGATGGCGGTGGAGCTGGGCGCCGCCGACGGCGGCTAGCGCCGCAGATTGCCGCCAGCCAGAGAAATTTGCCACGGCGTTCAGCAACTTCTGGCGCGCCTCGTTCGATCGTCAGTTGCCTATCCTGTTCACCGGAGTAAAATGGATGTCGGTTCGGCAGAGAACGATAGGCGAAGCTCACGACAGGTAGGAGGTCTAGAAGGATGCCTTACGCCCAAGTAGCGGGCTGGGGTATGGCCGTTCCCTCACGGGTTGTCACCAACAACGATCTTGTGGAGATGGGGCTGGAGACATCCGAAGAGTGGATTGAGACGAGGACCGGCATAAGGCAGCGGCGGTTGCTGGCGCCCGGAGAGGCGACCTCGGACCTGGCCGTGACCGCCGCACAGCGCGCCCTTGAGGTGGCGAACGTCCATCCCGCGGACCTGGACCTGATTATCGTCGCCACCTGCACGCCAGACCATCCGGTGCCGGCAACTGCTTCGCTGGTGCAGGACAGGATCGGGGCCGGGCGCGCCGGCGCCACAGACCTGAACGCCGCCTGCAGCGGCTTTGTTTACGCCCTCAGCCTTGCGGCGGGGCAGATAGAGTCCGCCCGCGTCCGGCAAGTGCTGGTCATAGGGGCTGACGCGGTCTCTATCTACCTGGACTGGCAGGATCGGGAGACGTGCATCCTCTTCGGGGACGGCGCCGGTGCTCTCCTCCTCCAATCGAGCGAAGAGCCCGGCATCCTTTCCACCTCGCTTGGTTCCGACGGATCAGGGGCGTCGCTGCTCATGGTCTCTGCCGGCGGGTCGCGGTTCCCCACCAATGGTGACGCCTTGCGCAACGGCGACAATCATCTGGTGATGGACGGCCGGCAGATATTTCGTTTGGCTGCGCAGATGATGGGCAAGGCTGCGGAGAAGGCCATTGAAGCGTCAGGCCTGACGACGGAGGATGTAAATTTATTGATCCCGCATCAGGCGAACGGCCGTATCATTGAGGCGGCAGCCAAAAAGCTGGGGCTGCCCCCCGAAAAGGTCTTCGCTAACCTCGCCGAGTACGGCAACACCACCGCCGCCTCCATCCCTATCGCCCTATGCGAGGCTATCGAGGAGGGCAGGGTGAAGCCGGGCGACAACATTGTGCTAACGAGCTTCGGCGCTGGTCTCTCCTGGGGGTCCGCAGTCATCCGTTGGGGCCTGCCCTTGCCCGTCGAGGTGTCATCGTGGCGGCGTTGGCGGCGGCGGCTCGGGGGTCGCTGGTCGGCGTTCCGGTCCTCTCTTCGCAAGAGGGGTCGGAGAGTACGCTCCTTCATGGACCGCAAGTACAATTAGGTCTCGGCCTGAGTGGCTGCTAGTTCGCTGGCCGGTATTCGATGCCGATAGCGTTGGTTAGGGCCGCCCTGAGATTATCAAGTCCTTGCGGTCGCCCCACCTGTGGAGGAAGCGGTAGAAGTTACGCTTGCTCAGCCGCTCTCGCTCCTCGGGTGGCGTTTCCTCCCAGTCCACGTGCCGGTGACGCTTGAGCGGTAGCTCCGTATCCACCACCGCGCGATAACCCCGGCTGCGCACCGCGAAGCTGAAGTCCAGATCCAGGTGACGGTAGAAGCGGTACTTCTCGTCCAGCAGGCCGATCTCACGCAGGATCTCACGTCGGAAAGCCATCATGTACCCCTCCACCGCGTCGACATCGCCTGTGCCCGTCGCCTCATCGAAGCTGCGGATGTCCTGCGTCACCACGCCCCAGCGCCCCACCACCCCGATGGTCGTATCATCCAGCAACGGCTGCAGCCTGGAGAAGATGTCTCCCGTCGCCTCCACGCTCGTGTCGATCAGCAGCACGTAGCGGCCTCTCGCCTGACGCAGGCAGACGTTGCGACCGGCGGCGCTACCTAAGAAGTGATCGGCGTGGAACACACGCACCTTAGGATCATCCTCCGCCACATCATCCAGATGATGTCCGCAGTCATCATCGAACCCGTTGTCAACTACGATGATCTCGGCTCGCTGGCCGCCGAGCCAGCGCTGGACGCTGCTCACGCACCGCTCCATCTCCTTGCAGCCCTGGCGCGCCACAACGCCTATCGTAAAGTCCAGGTCCGGCGGCCCGTCCAGCAGCGACTCCACGTCTCCGCTGGTGGAGATCGCCTCCTGTCTGCGGGCCCACTCCGGCACCGGGATGACGACGGTTCCGCTGCGAGTGTCGCGCACCTCCATATCCTGGCTGATCACCTTCTCCCGGATCTCGTCGGCTGGGGGATAGTCGCTTGCTTGTCTGAGGTGCGCTCTCTCCCGCACCATCCTCTGGATATCCTGCGGTAGCTTCGGCGGCCGCGCCGGCTGCACCAGGTCGAGTCCCAGGAGACGGTCGAAGTCCATCAGCAGTTCGCGTTTGATCGGCGTGGGCAGGCGGGATCGGCCGACCTGCCAGACGATCGCTAGAGCGCGCGGCAGATTTAGGTCATCGCCAGCGGAGGCCCAGAACCGCCTCCGCTGGCGCTCGCCATCGGCGCGGGCGGTCTTCGTTACCCTGCCGCCGGGCTCACTCAGTTTTAGCCTGAGACGGCAGAGCGCTAGTTGGGCGGCTCGCAGGCTGGCGAACGTGAAGTTCATGCGGGCACGGTAGTGCACGGTGGCGCAGAGGTAACGGAAGGCCGGCGGCTCGAACCCGCGTGCTTCCAGGCTTGACAGCGTGTAGGTGTTGCCGCTGGACTTGGCCATCTTCACCCCGTCCACCAGCAGGTGCTGGCCGTGCACCCAGTAGGTTACGTGTCGGTGCCCGAACGCCGCCTCGCTCTGGGCGATCTCATCCTCATGGTGAGGGAAGATGTTGTCGACGCCGCCGGTGTGGATGTCGATACGTGGCCCCAGGTGCTTGGCCGCCATCGCCGAGCACTCGATATGCCAGCCGGGGAAGCCGTCACCCCAGGGGCTGGGCCAGACCAGCGCCCGGCCCGGCTCAGCCGCCTTCCAGAGGGCGAAGTCCCGCTGGTCCCGCTTAAGCGGGTCGGCCTGCACGCGGACTCCCTCCTCCAGGCCGCTGCTGACCTGGCCGGATAGCTTGCCGTACTCGGGGAAGCTGTCGACGGCGAAGTAGACGTTGCCGCCCGACTCGTAGGCGAACTCCTTCTCCACCAGCGTCCGCGTCATCTCTACCATCTCCTCAATCGTCTCGCTGGCGCGGGGGAAGGCGTGCGCGGGCAGGATATTGAGCTTCTCCTCGTCCTCCAGGAAGGCGGTGGTGTAGAAGCGGGCGATCTCTGCGGGCGTCTTCCCTTCGGCCAGGGCGGCGGCGATCACCTTATCCTCGCCGCGCTCCAGCATCTCCTGTCGCATGTGTCCCACGTCGGTGATGTTCTTAACGTGGCGCACGCGATAGCCGCTGGCCTCCAGAAGGCGTCGCAGCCAATCGGCGATCAGGTAGGTGCGGAGGTTGCCGATGTGGGCATGGCGGTACACCGTGGGTCCACAGGTGTATATCTTTACCGGCCCCGGCTCCAACGGCGCGAACGGTTCCTTGCTGCCTGTGAGAGTGTTGTGCAGGCTGAGGACAGCCCGCTTTCGGCTGCCGGCGTCCGCGCGCGGCCTTCGCCTGGAGGGCGCCCGGCCCCCCTTAGCTGATCTCTCAGCCATGCTCGCCCTCCCAGCCGATCTCGACATCACCTTCGCCCCAGATTATGACCGGGACCGTAAAGGCGTACTTGAGGGCTTCTTCCCACCACTCCTCGCTATCATCCACCCGTCTCTCTTCGTACTCAACTCCGCGCTCTGAGAGCGCCGCACGCGCCTTATCGCACGTCGGACAGTTGCGCAGGGTGTACATGATAACGTTGCCCATGAGGGAAGACTCCAGAGGCTATTCTAGCATCGATGCGTGGGCGTCTAAAGAGGATCGCCCACCACAATCATACGTCTATCCGCTTCCAGCGGCCCTGTCGGAAGCGGAGGAGCATTAGGAGCGCCCTCGTGTTTATGTCGATGATCGCTGCTATCCAGGCTCCCGGCACCCCGAGTCCGGCCACCACCGCCAGGAGATAAGCCGGCCCCAGGCGTACCCCCCAAACGCCCACGCTCATAATCGCTAGCACTGCACGGGTATCGCCGGCGCCCCGCAGGGCGCCGCCCAGCGACATGCTGATGGAGAGCGCGGGCAGCGCGAAGGCGAAGATGAATAGCAGCTTGCGTCCGATGTCCACCACCTCGTCGTCGTTAATGAACAGCCGCGTTATCGGCTCTCCAAAGATCATTAGAATCACTCCCGGGACGGCCATAAGTACGAAGGCCACCCGGGCGGCCGAGACCGCCGCCTTTTCCGCCAGATCCGGCCTCTTCGCTCCCAGCCCCTGCCCCACCAGAGTCGTAGCGGCTATTCCTAAGGCGAACCCCGGCAAGAACGTCAGCCCCTCGATTCGCAATACCACCTGGTGAGCGGCCAGCGCTGTTGTTCCCAGGCTGGCGATGATGCGGGTGTACATCAGGAACGCCATCTGGAACTGGAACTGCTCCGCGCCAGCGGGTAGGCCGATCCTGAGGACGCGGTCCGTCTCCGCCCTCTCGATCATCAGCACCTTCGAGAGCGACAGATGCACGGTGCTCTTCTTCCTGAGCAGGGCGCCGCCTACGAGCAGGGCGCCGACCACCGCTGAAGCCAGGAAGCCCAGGCCGGCGCCCTGCACTCCATACTCCGGGAACGGTCCCGTCCCATTGATCAGGACGTAGTCCACCACCCCGTTCACCAAGTTGACCGCCAGCATGATGGTCATCGGCGTGCGGGTGTCGCCGGCCCCCTGGAGACAGGCGGTGCTTGCGTATAGCAGGGTGTAGAAGGGGATCCCGAAGGCCGCGGCCCGCATGTACTCGACCCCCTCGTCCAGGGCTGCCGGTTCCGTCCCCATGATCCGCAGCATCGGTTCCGCTGCCGCGAAGTACACTACCCCCATCACCAGGCCCCAGGCCAGCGCTAGCATCTGGGCGCTGCGTAGCGTCGCCTCCGCCTGCTCGCGGCGGCCCGCGCCCACGTTGCGCGCCACTATCGCTGTCGCCCCGATGCCGATGGCGAACATCCCGGAGAGCGGGAACCAATACAGTATCGACGCCACGCCCACTCCCGCCAGCGCGTCTTCTCCCAGGTGGCCGACGAGGAACGTGTCCACCAACTGGACAGTGGCGAAGCTCACCTGCTGGATCACCACCGGCCAGGCGAGCCGGATAACGGATCGGGTCAGGCTAGATTCATCTAGCGCCGCGGGTGCGGCTGAAGTATTTGGGGCGTCATCTCCGGCGTCGGCGGGCATACTCCCTCTGCGGTCTAAGTGGGGCGGTATTTTCATTATGGCAAACGCCTCCGCTTACCGGAAGGCGAGGCCGCGCCCGGCCGTCTATCGCGTGCTATTATGTGTGCGGTTCAGCCGGCAGGAGGGTGGGGGAGGGTCGCGGCCAGGAGGACCGTACATGACTCAAGACCAGAAGGGCCACAAGTGGTTCGCCTCCATATACGACTCCATGACGGCTCGCGCTGAGAGGACGTTCATGAAGGATGTCCGAGAGGAGATTGCGGGCGGAGCCAGAGGTCGCGTACTGGAGATCGGCGTTGGCACCGGGGCCAACTTCCCCTACTACAACGACCAGACTGAGGAGGTCACCGCTACCGAGCCTGACCCCTACATGCTGCAGCGGGCCAGACGCCGGACGGAGGGCATAGGGCGTTCGATAAACCTGCACCAAGCCTCCGCCGAGCAGCTGCCTTTTGAAGACGCATCGTTCGATACGGTGGTGAGTACGCTCGTGATGTGTAGCGTAGGGGACCCCCTGCGGGCGCTCTCAGAGGTGCGACGGGTGCTAAAGCCGTCCGGCGAGCTGCGCATGTATGAGCACGTCCGCTACGAGCACGCCTTCGGCGCTTTCTGGCAGGATCTGATCACGCCTGTGTGGCGCTGGGTCGGCGCCGGCTGCCACCCCAACCGCGACGTCGCGAGCTTCGTCCGTCAGGCCGGCTTCGAGTTCGAGCGGATTGAGCTGACCAAGCCCCATCCGCCAATCCCGCCTATGGTCTTCGTCCGGCCGCACATCAAAGGCGTCGCCCGGCCTGCGTAGGACGGACGCGGCGTTGGCAGAGCTCTCGGGGCGTCACGTCGTCCTGCCGGAATCGCGCGTCCCCATCGTGGCTGAGCCGGATGTGCTGGTGGTCGGCGGCGGTTCCGCTGGGCTGGCGGCGGCGACGGCGGTGGCGCGCAACGGGGCGGAGGTCATGCTCGTGGAGCGCTTCGGCTACCTGGGAGGCCTCGCCAGCGGCGGGCTGATCATCCTTCTCCTCACCATGGACGACGGCGCCGGCCGTCAGGCGGTGGGCGGCGTCTGCCAGGAGATCGTTGACCGCATGGAGCGGCGAGGCGCCGTCCACTACCCGCCTGAGGGGCAGTGGAACGATCCGGACAGCCAGCTCGTCGAGCACTACTCTCGCTGGGGGCTTGTCTGGGGCCGCGGCCCCCACCGCGTGCGCTATTCCGTCGCCTTCGAGCCACACGAGTTCATCTTCGCCGCCGATGAGATGCTGCAGGAGGCCGGCGTCCGCCCCCTGTATCACACCTGGGCCTGTGAGCCGGTGGTGGAGGACGGCGTCATCCAAGCAGTGGTTATCCAGAACAAGAGCGGCAGGCAGGCGATCGCGCCCAGGGTGGTCATCGACAGCAGCGGCGACGGCGATCTGTTCGCCGCCGCCGGGGAGCCGTTTGAGCTGGAGCGCGTCCACCCCTGGCTCTGGTTCCTCCTGAGCAACGTCGGCGACCTGGAGGAGGCGTTCCAGGAGAGCAAGGGGTTCTTCTTCCGCACCCTGGGTGAAGGCCGTGTCCTCGTCCCCTGGGGCGGCGATGCCCGCACCAAACTTCGGATTGACGCTACCGATCCGGTCGAGGTCTCGGAGGCGCTGATCGAGTGCCGGCGGATGGTGAAGGAGGAGGCCGCCCGGCTTCGAGGCTCGGTGCCCGCCTTCCGCGACGCCTACATATCGCTGATCGCCGACCAGCTTGGCATCACGGAGTCGAGGCGTCTCCAGGGCGAGTATGTTATGTCACGTGATGACCTCGACCGCTCCTTCGATGACTCGATCGCCCGCACGGGTCACTGGACCAAGTACGACTGCGTCTACAACATCCCCTATCGCAGCCTTCTGCCCAAGGGCTTGACCAATTTTCTAACAGCCGGTCGCTGCATCTCTGTGGACCACCGCGTCAACCACGTGACCAAGGAGATACCGCCCTGTATGGCCACCGGTGAGGCGGCGGGCACCGCCGCCGCCATGGCCCTGGAGGATGGCGTGGGCGTGAAAGACGTGGACGTGCCGCGGTTGCAGGCGCGACTGCGTCAGCAGGGAGCTATTCTGGAGTGAAAGACGGCTACTCTGACAGGCGAGCGTCCGCCTGACGGAGGCGGCGCACCACGGCCTCCAGCACGGCCAGCGCTATCTCCGCGTGGCTGGTCAGCTCCGCCCGGAAGTCCCAGCGGGTCATCGCCAGGCACTCCGTGTCCTCCAGGCAGCGCACGGTGGCGGAGCGGGGGAACCCCTCGAACAGCGCCATCTCGCCGAAGAAGTCGCCCGGGCCCAGGGTGTTCAGCACCTGCAGCCTCCCGCCTTCGGCGCCCCGAACCACCTCCACCTTGCCCGACGTAACGACGAAGACGCCGGCGCCCTGGTCGCCCTGTCGCACGCGCGCAGCCTGGAGGGCGCGGAGGCCGTCTGGCGCATGCGCGAGGAGCTCGATCCCAGTCAGGAGGGCGGCTCGGCGATCGCGCTGCCGCCCGATCCCAAGCTGAAGGCCGATCTCTGCTCGTATCGTTGGGAGCTGCGCACCAACGGCATCGTGATCGAGGACAAGGAAGATCAGAAGGAGCGGCTCGGCCGATCGCCCGACCGGGGCGACGCGGCCGTGATGTGCCTCTCCGAGGGCAACCGCGTGCTCGAGCGCCAGGCTCGCGCCGGCCGTGGACCGCGGGCCCTGCAGGTCAACACCGCCGGCAGGCCGCTGGCGAGCGTGAGGCGCCAATGAGAGACCGCCCGTATCTCAGCGCGAGCGAGTCCCCGCGTCTCTACAGCGAAGTCGTGGCCGAGCGTCGCGCCGGCGACGTCGACGAAATGCTGCGCGAGCGCACGCTGCGCGAGATCGCCGCGATCGAGGCCGAGGCGGCCGAGCTGACCGATCCAACCGCGCAGAAGTTGCGGCAATGCGATGCCGAAGCGCTGCGCGCTGCGCTCGACGAGAAACGGAGCATCCGATGACGACCCTGTTCAACAAGCCGGACATCCAGATGCCGAAGCCGACGCCGCCTCCGCGCATGCCGGATCCGTTCTCGCCCGAGTCGCTCGAGGCCAAGCGCAGAACGATGGCTGACGCGGCCATGGGCGGCCGCGCGGCCTCGACGCTGACCACGGCAGGATCCCGCGCCGCCGGCACGATCGCCGGCAGCACCAAGCTGGGCGCGGCCTGATGGGTCTGGCCGACAACGTCGCGATCCTCAGAGACCGCAAGGTCGAGAGCGGCGCCAACGATCCGCTGCTGTCGGCCGTGGTCGACAAGCTGCCGCCGGCGGGCGCGGCCTGGCCCGCCGGCGATCGGCAGGCCTGGCTCACCATGATGAGCAACG
>CAJXNA010000044.1 GCA_913056415.1 uncultured Chloroflexota bacterium
GCGCCGGAGAGAAGCGCGGCCGCTCTCACAGGTCCTTGACCGGCTCCGGGAACTCACCCTCACGGGCGGCGTCGATCATCTTCTTCGCCTCCTCCGGCATCTCGATGCCCGACTCCTTGAACTTGCGCTCCGCCCAGCGGCCGATCTGGCGCGGGTCCTTGTAGTCCTCCAGCCGCTTCGGCTCCGAGCCGTAGTCCTCAAGAATGGTCGATTCCGAGCGGTGGTAGGCGAAGCCGGAGATGACCCGCTCCAACTGCTTGGAGTCGCACGCCTTGCAACGGGCGTCTGGGGAGGAGCTCAGCGTCTTCTGGAAGACGCTGGTCAGCCGTCCGCACTTCCGGCACTTGTACTCGTAGATCGGCATCGTCAGTCCTCGGCAAAGGCGTCGTCGCCGCCATCGCCGTCGCCCAAGTCGTCAGGCATCTCACCGGCCTCCATTCGCTCCAGATCCGCCTCCGCCTCCGCGTCCAGCGGCTCCCCCATCTGGCGGCTCATGCTACGCACCCAGCGGGCCATGGAGCGCGGGTCGTTCTCGTCCACGTCCCCCAGGCTGGACTCGTCGAGGCTGGCGAAGGCGTCGTCCTCGGAGCGGACAACGGCGACTCGAGAGATGAGGCGAGACATATCGTTCGAGCCGCAGTGCGAGCAGACGGCCTCAATTTCGCCGCCGATGCTGCGGGTGAACACGGACGTGCGTCGGCGGCAGCGCCCGCAACGGAACTCGTAGATCGGCATTCGCTCACCAGCCCTCCGCCTGGCGACGCTGGGCTATCTCCTCTCGCACCTCGCAGGTGTACAGATAGGGACAGCCCGCACAGTGAGGCGCTACGTTGGGCTTGAACTTCTTCTCCCTCTCCATATCCTTCACGGTCGCCAGAGCCCCGGCCAGCGCCTGCTTCTTGTCTGAAGACGTGAGTGCGGTCGTCCAGACGGAGCCGTCGTCCAGATACCAGAAGGAGGCGCGAGAGACCGTTCGCTCCAGCTTTCTCTCGACCATTATAGCGTAGAGGTGTAGCTGTGAGGGGTCGACGTCGCCGGGGTGGGAGCCGGTCTTGTAGTCGATGATGTGAAGGGTCTTGTCCGGCTCCTCGTCGATGCGGTCCATGCGACCGAACAGGATGACCTCGGGCGCGATCGGTACCTGGACGTATGCCTCCACCTGAAACGGTTCGGCTCCCAAGTCCTCGCGCTCGGCGAAGCGCTGGAGGGCGCTAAGGTTACGGTCGTGCAACTCCTGGACCCCCTCCATCCTCAGATAGCGCGGCGAGAGCGCGGCCCAGCGCTCCTCGAACATCGCGATGAGCCGCTCCCGGTCGCGCTCCTTTCGGGGGAGCTTGCCGAAGAATTCGTAGAGGACGTTGTGCACCAGCGCCCCCGCCGTATCGGCGACACGTAAGCGCGCCTGCAGCTTGTCGACGTACTGATAGCGATAGCGCAGGTGGCAGGTACTGAAGACGCGGACCCGCAGCGGCGACAGGCGGAACACAGCCATCAGCCGGCGCCTATCCCCGCAGCGCCGCCACCGACGACCGGTTCGCCACCTCCAGGCCGCGACTCGCCAGCAGCAGGGCATTCTGGCCGATGACCTCGAAGCCGGACCCCACCGTGCCCCCCGCCAGGAAGCGGGCGTGCATGTTCTCCAGGATGACCGCCAGCTTGAAGTGCGCCAGGACGGTATAGAAGTCCAGGTGGCTCAGGTCGCGCCCGCTTCGCTCGGAATAGCGAGCCAGCACCTCCTGCCGCGTGAGAAAGCCGGGCAGCGCCGTGACGGCGGTTGAGGCGATGCCCGGCGCGGCCAGGCCGCCGCCGGCGCCGGGGTCCGCCCAGTACATCATCAACAGACCGACATCGGCCAGGGGGTCGCCCAGGGTAGCCATCTCCCAGTCCAGCACGGCGACGATTCGCCCCTCTTTATCAAGAATGCAGTTGTCCAGCCGGTAGTCGCCATGGACGATGCCGCTGCCGCTCTGGGTCGGGAGGGCGGCGGCAAGCCGGCGGGCCAGCTCCTCGAAGTCGGGCACCTCGCGAGTCTTGACCCGCGTCAACTGCTCGCTGAAGCGCCGCACCTGGCGCTCCAGGTAACCCTCCGGCTTGCCAAAGTCGCCCAGCCCTACCTCAGCCGGCACGACCGAGTGCAGGTGGACGAGGATGTCGATGAGCTGGTCGGCGGTGCGGCGGCGCTGGGCCTCATCGAAGCGTCGCGCGAACTCCGCGCTATCGGCGGGCACAAACCCCTCAACGTACTCCATGATGTAGAACGGCGCGTCGTTGACCGTGGTGTCCTCACACAGCGCGACCGTGCCCGGCACCGGGACGTCCGTGGCGGCCAGCGCCGAGATCACGCGGAACTCGCGCTTCATATCGTGCGCCGTGGGCTGCACGTGGGAGAGCGGCGGGCGGCGGAGCACCCAGGATCTCCCCTCCGCATGGACGCAGTACGTGAGGTTGGAGCGTCCGTGGCCGATGATCTCGGCCCGCAGCTCATCAACGGAGGCGACGTTCGCCCTGAACCAGGGAGTCAACCGCTCGAAGTCTATGCCGGGGGCGCTACCGCTCATTGTGCCACACCTCCGCTGAGCATGCCGCTTCCACGAACGATGGTTCTGCGGGATGACGTGACATTATATTCCATTCCGACTACAATCCCTCACGGTGCCACTGTGGCGCACTAAGGAGGCGATTTGTCATGCCCATCGATTTTAACCTATCTCCCGAGGTTGAAGAGGTTCGCCAGCGGGTGCGCACTTTCATGGACGCGGAGGTCCGCCCCGTAGAAGAGAAGTTACGCCAAGATAAGGCTGACCGCAACGCCTACGTTCAAGCCATCGTCGGGTTGCGCAAGAAGGCGCGCGAGGCCGGGCTGTGGAACCCTCATCTGCCGCCGGAGTGGAGTGGCATGGGGCTGGGCCCCGTGGCGATGGCGTTCGTCTCCGCCGAGGCGGGGCGCACCACTATCGGGCCGTTCGTGATCAACGCTCAGGCCCCGGACGAGGGCAACATGCACACCCTGCTCCATTGGGGAACCCCCGAGCAGAAGGAGAAGTATCTTCGCCCGCTATCGGAGGGCCAGTGTCGCTCTTGCTTCTCCATGACCGAGCCTGAGGTGGCCGGCTCCGATCCCACCCTCATCCAGACCACGGCCGTGAAAGACGGCGACGACTGGGTGCTGAACGGGCACAAGTGGTTCTCCTCCGGCGCCCACGGCGCCAGATTCGCCATCGTCATCGCCTGCACGGACCCCGATGCCGACCCGCCGCAGGCGAGGAACTCCGCCTTCCTCGTCGACACGCCCACCGAGGGCTGGGAGATCGTCCGCGACGTGGAGACGATGGCGGGCCCCGCCAACCATCCCGAGATCCGCATCACTAACTTGCGGGTACCGGCGGACGCCATTCTCGGCGGCAGAGGCGAAGGCCATCGGCTGGGCCAGTACCGCCTCGGCCCCGCCCGGCTCGCCCACTGCATGCGCTGGATCGGCACCGCCGAGATCGCGCTGGAGATGCTCGTAGACCGCGCCATTAAGCGCTACGCTCACGGCTCATACCTGGCCGAGAAGCAGGCGATCCAATGGATGATGTCCGAATCGGCGATGGAGCTGTATATCGGCAAGCTCATGGTGTTGCACGCTGCCTACAAGATCGAGAACGGCCTGCCGTTCAGACAGGAGGTCTCGATGGCGAAGGTGCACGTCGCCAACGCCCTCTGGAAGATCATCGACCGCTCTATCCAGGTGCACGGGGCGCTCGGCTACTCGACCGACACGCCGCTGGAGCGCATGATGCGAAACGCCCGCGCCGCCCGTCTCGCCGACGGAGCGGACGAGGTGCATATGCAGACGATCGCCCGCAACGTCATCAAGACGTATGAGGAGGACGGCAACACCAGGGCCGCGACCGGCGACCTGTTGTAGCTCGCCGGCTACCCGCTAGCCGCCGGCATCCTCCACCGCGCCCTCAATGTGCTCCAGCGAGAGCACGCGCCCATCGTGGGCCAGCGCCAGCGCGATCACATCGATACGCTGATCGGCCGGGCAGCCCTCCACGGCCTGCAGGTAAGACTGAGCAGCCGCCAGGATACGCCCCGCCTTGGCAGCCGTCACCGACTCCGCCGCCGACCCCATAGACTCACCGCGGCGGGTACGCACCTCCACAAACACGAGCGTCCCGCCCCGCTCAGCAATTATGTCGACTTCGCCCTCGCGAACGCGGAAGTTACGCTCCCGGATACGATACCCTTTCGCCTCCAGGTGTGCCGCGGCGACCCGTTCACCGAAATCGCCCAGGTCACGGCGAGCGCGGGTCATCAGTACGCTCCCTGCTGTTCGAAGATGCGGCGGGGATTCTCCTCGGTCATGGTGCGTATCTGGTCGTCGCTCACCCCGGCCTCGCGGAGGGCGGGTATCACCACCTCCGGGATGAAGCTAAAGTGCCAGTTGGGAGCGGCCTGCCGCATAAGCGCGCTGTCGTACCAGTCGAAATAGCAAGAGGCGTCGTGGGAGATGACCATCTTCTCGGCGTAGCCCATCTCGCACAGCCGGGCAATCGTCGCCACGCGCTTATCGGTGGGCAGGAGCATGTCGAGCCCGAAGCGGTCCATGCCGATGTAGCTGCCACGATCGATCAGGCGACGCAGGAAGTCGATGTCGTCCGAGTCGCCGCTGTGGCCGATGATGACCCGGCCCAGGTCCACCCCCTCATCCTCGAAGATGTCCTGCTGCTTGAACCCCACCTGGCTAGCGGCGTGAGTGTGAGTGGAGATGGGGACGCCGGTGGCCCGGTGGGCGCGGGCGGCGGCCCGCAGCATCTTCTCTACCTGTGCATCGATGCCCGCCTCATCGGCGGCACATTTAATGATGCCCGCATTGACACCGGTATCGACGATCCCTTCCTGGATGTCGCGGACGAACAGCTCGGCGGCATGGTCGGCGCTGCGTCCCTTGAAATATCGGGGGACGTCGTAGTAGATGCCGGTGGCGACGATGACCTGCATGCCGGTGCGCCGCACCACCTCCTGGACGAAGGGGATGTCGCGCCAGTCACCGGGGGTGAGGTCCACCAACGTCTTGACGCCACGGGCCATGACATCATTCACCTTCGCCACCGCGTTATCGATCTCCTGCTCACGATCCCACACGGGGAAATTGCTCGTCACCCCCGGCGATTGCACGATGATGTGCTCATGCATGAGAGTGAAGCCCAGGTCGGCGGTGTCCAGGGGGCCGGACACGGAGTTGACTTCAGCCATGCGCGATCCTCCGTGAAGAAGCTCGTCCGCAGCGATTATACAGGGTCGCGGGCGGCCACCATCTCCCTCACCGGATTGAAGGAGCGGCGATGGAGATCGCAGGGCCCCAGCCGGCGCAACGCCTCCAGGTGCTGACGAGTGGCGTACCCCTTGTTCCGGGCGAAGCCGTAGCCGGAGAACCTGTGGTCATGGCTCTCCATGTAGCGATCGCGGGCGACCTTGGCGACGATAGAGGCGGAGGCTATGGAGATGCAGCGGGCGTCACCACCGATTATGCCCTTATGAGGCAGTGAGCACGCACGCAGGGATAGAGCATCGATGAGCAGATACTGGGGTCGTCGGTGCAGCTCACCGATAGCCCGCAGCATCGCCTGCCGTGTCGCCTCGGCGATGCCGATACGGTCGATCGATGTATGGGAGACGAATCCCACTGCCGCAGCCAGGGCATCTCGCCAGATGTAGGTGGCCAGCTCCTCACGCTCGGGCGGGCTCAGCTCCTTACTGTCGCGGACATGGAACAGCCAGCGAAAATCGGACCTTGGGGAGAGGATTACCGCCGCGGCCACCACCGGCCCGGCGAGAGGGCCACGGCCGACCTCATCCACCCCGGCCACCAGATCGAGGCCCTGAAGCCATTGGAGCCGCTCCTCTGCGAGGTTAGGGACCAATCGCATGGCGTTGCCCCATACTATCTGGGACCACGACTGTTTGTCAACAAGCGTAAGCGTTTTAGCCATTTTCCTTCGCTATCGCTTGACAACGAGTAGTCGGCAAACTAAGTTGGGGTCATCACCGTATTCTGCTACGGAGGAAGCTATGCCCGTCGTTCGAGTGGAGATGTGGACTGGACGCACACACGCCCAAAAGCAGGAGCTGGCGAGGGTGATAACAGAGGCGATGGTCAACATCGCTCACACCACGCCCGAGGCGACGATCGTTATATTTGAGGACATCCCGAAGGAGAACTGGGCCCAATCCGGCACCCTCGCTTCGGAGATGGAGACCTAACACTGTAACCTCTTAAGGCGAATGACCGTCATATTGAATGTGAAGCTTCTGGTGTTGGAGATACGTTTGTCTGCTATAATTGTGACGGTGCGACAGGGTAGGCCATGCGAGGCCTACCCTCAACATCCTAAGGTGGTTTTATAGATCATGTACGGCCGCTGGCTACGAAACAGCTTTATCTACCTGCTGATCCTGGTGGCGATAGTCGCCATTGTTTTCACCCTGTTTGGCCAGGGTAGCTCTAGCGATCAGGAGACCACGCTCACAGAATTTATCCGCGAGGCGCAGAACGGAAAAGTTGAGCGGGTTGAGGTGAGCGGCAGGGATCTAAAGTACTTCCTCACGGATGACCCCAACGAGCAGACGTTCAAGACCAAAATGGAATCGGGCGATACCGTCCGCCAGGTACTGCAGGATGCTGGTATAGAGCCTGCGGAATTTCCGCCCATCAAGCTTACGGAGCCCAGCTTCTGGAGCAGACTCCCCGGCATACTGCTTACGTTCCTGCCAATAATCTTCATCGTCGCCATCCTGTTCTTCTTCCTGCGCCAGGCGCAGGGCGGTAATAACCAAGCGATGAGCTTCGGCAAGAGCAAAGCCCGCATGTTCAGCGGCAACCGTCCCAGCGTGACGTTCCTGGACGTGGCTGGGGTGGAAGAGGCGAAGGAAGAACTGGGAGAGGTGGTAGAGTTCCTTAAGTACCCGGAGAAGTTTGCTGCCCTGGGCGCCCGCATCCCCAAGGGTGTCCTCCTGGTCGGCCCGCCTGGGACCGGCAAGACGTTGCTCGCCAAGGCCGTGGCCGGCGAGGCGGGCGTTCCATTCTTCAACATCAGCGGCTCGGAGTTCGTGGAGATGTTCGTGGGCGTTGGCGCCTCCCGTGTGCGTGACCTGTTCGAGCAGGCGAAGCGCAACTCGCCCTGCATCGTGTTCATCGACGAGATCGATGCCGTAGGCCGCCATCGCGGCGCCGGCCTCGGCGGCAGCCACGACGAGCGAGAGCAAACGCTGAACCAGATCCTAGTGGAGATGGACGGTTTCGAAACCAACACCAACGTGATAATCGTCGCCGCTACCAACCGGCCGGACATCCTGGACCCGGCTCTGCTGCGCCCCGGCCGCTTCGACCGTCAGGTAATGCTGGACAAGCCGGACATCAAGGGCCGGAAGGCGATCCTTGAGGTCCACGCCAAGGGCAAGCCCCTGGACAGCGGCATCAGCCTGGAGATCATCGCCAAGCAGACTCCCGGCTTCTCCGGCGCCGACCTCGCCAACCTGGTGAACGAGGGCTGCATCCTGGCCGCGCGGCGCGGCAAGAAGAAAGTGACGATGTCGGAGTTCGACGAGGCGGTAGACCGCGTCATCGCCGGCCCGGAGCGGAAGAGCCGCGTTATCAGCGAGCGAGAACGGGAGATCATCGCTTACCACGAGGCCGGACACGCCCTGGTAGGGTACCTGCTCCCGAAGGCAGACCCGCCCTACAAGATAAGCATCGTCTCCCGCGGCATGGCCGGTGGCTTCACCCGCTTCATGCCGGAGGAAGACCGCCACCTGTACACCAAGAGCCAGTTCAACGACATGCTGGCGGCTATCCTCGGCGGTATGGCGTCCGAGAAGTTGACATTCGACGAGGCGACCACGGGTCCCCAGGACGACCTGCAGAAAGCCACCAGCCTGGCGCGCCAGATGGTCACCCAGTGGGGCATGAGCGAAAACCTGGGCCCGCGCACCTTCGGCCGCAAGGAGGAGATGATCTTCCTGGGCCGTGAGATCTCCGAGCAACGCAACTACAGCGAGAAAGTGGCGGAGGAGATCGACGATGAGGTACGCCACATCGTCGATCAGGCGTACCAAACTGCGACCAAGCAACTCACCAAGAACCGCGACAAGCTGGAGCAGCTCGTAAAGGTCCTGCGGGAGGAAGAGACGATAGAGGGCGAGGCCCTCCAGGCCATCCTCGATGCTAAGCCGGGCAAGGAGCCCGAGGAGTTGGTCAAGGCTGCGAAGAAGCCGAAGACGAACGAGGCCACGGACGGCAGCACAGATGAGACATCGGCGAAGAAGACCCCCAAGACTGAGCCGGGCCTGGCCTGGGAGGCACCCTCGCAGCTCGAACCGGATCAGCACTAGCCTCGGATTCTCGCGTTATCATCCCAGGGCTATTGGCACGCACTTTGCTGTGTCAGGAGATGGACACTACATCGGCATGCGGTTAGAATCGAACATCGGGCGTCATCAAGAGGCCCTAAGGAGGAAGTGAAATCTACGCCATAGTCCGCAGCGGCGGCAAACAGTACAGGGTTGAGCCTGAGCAGCTCATCGACGTGGACAGCCTGCCGGTCGAGGTTGGCTCCACGGTTGAGATGACAGACGTCCTGCTCATTGCCGGCAACGGCGACGTTAAAGTCGGCCGTCCGGTTCTGGAGGGGGCGCGTGTGCTAGCAGAGGTGGTGGAGCAAGGCCGCGGTCCGAAGATAATCGTCTTCAAGTACAAGGCGAAGACTCGCTACCGCCGTCGCCGGGGCCACCGCCAGGGCTACACCCGGCTGGTGGTGCGCCAGATACTGACTGCGGAAGGGCCGCCGGAGGCAGAGGAGAAGCCCAAACGGCGCCGCCCGTCCAAAGCGAAGGCGGAGCCGAAGCCGGCCCGCCGAACGCGAGCCCGCAGGCCGAAAGCGGAGGCTGAGGCCACACCCGTCGAAGCCCAGGGAGCGGAGGCGAAGCCCGCGCCGCGAACACGTGCCCGCGGGCCCACTGCCAAGAGCGAAACCAAGAAGCCGAAAAGGACACGCACGAAGACGGAGAGTGGTTAGCGATGGCACATAAGAAGAGCGGCGGTAGCGCTAAAAACGGGCGCGACAGCCAATCCAAGCGGCTCGGCGTCAAGCGCTACGATGGTCAACTGGTGCTTCCGGGCACCATCATCGTGCGCCAGCGGGGCACCCGCATTCACCCCGGCGTGAACGTAGGGATGGGCCGCGACTTTACAATCTTCGCCAAAGTGCCCGGCCGCGTGAAGTTCCAGCCCTTCCGTAAGGGCGGACAGAAGAAGGTTAGCGTGCTAGAGGTGAGCGAAGGGGCGACGGCATGAAGGCGAAAATCCACCCGGAGTACGTGGACGCGGTGTTCACCTGCGCCTGCGGCAACACCTGGGAGACACGAGCCACTAAGCCCCAGGTGCACATCGAAGTGTGCAGTAAGTGTCACCCGTTCTTCACCGGCGAGCAGCGCCTCGTGGATACGGCCGGCAGAGTAGAGCGGTTCAAGAGGCGCTACGGGCTGAAGTAGCCCGTTGGAGATTCGATCAGTATTCGGGCCGGGAGACGCTCTCGGCCCGAATTTCGTATAAACAGGTAGACGAGATGTCGAAGCAGACCCTGTACTACGGCGGCCAGGCGGTAATCGAAGGGGTGATGATCCGCGGCCCGCACAGCGTGGTCGTGGCCTGCCGCCGCCCCAACGGTGAGATCGCCGTTCGCCGCGAGACCCTGGGTGGCGTTTACACCGGCCTTCTCAGGCGCATCCCCTTCGTGCGAGGCGTCATCGTGCTGTGGGAGACGATGGCCCTGGGGATGCGCTCGCTCATCTACTCCTCCAACGTGGCCCTGGGCGAGGAGGAGAACGAGATCAGCCCCATAGCGGTCATAGGCATGGGGCTGGCTGCTCTAGTTGTGGTGGCGGCGATCTTCTTCGCCGGGCCGGTGCTCCTCACGAGCTGGCTAGAGGGCAGGATCGATAGCTCCGTAGTCGTGGTCGTCATAGAAGGACTGCTCCGGCTGGCAATTCTGGTGGCCTACATCGGTCTCATCGGCCTGGTGCCCGACATCCGACGCGTTTACGCCTACCACGGCGCGGAGCACAAGTCCATCCACGCCCTGGAAGCGGGCGGCCCCCTGGAGCCGTCCGCTGTCCAGCGCCATCCCACGGCGCACGTGCGCTGCGGTACGAGTTTTCTTCTCACAATAGTCGTGGTATCGGTAGTGCTGTTTGCCGCCCTCGGTTCGCAGGAGCTGTGGATGCGCGTGGCGTCGCGGGTGGTTCTGATCCCCGTAATCGCCGCCATCGCCTACGAGCTGATCCGCCTCGGCGGACGTTTTTACGGCAACCCCGTGGCCCGCGTGCTGATGTGGCCCAACCTGGCGCTCCAAAAGCTCACCACCCGCCAGCCGGACGATTCGCAGGTAGAGGTGGCGCTGCGAGCGTTACGCGAGGTGATGGCACTGGAGGGCATGCAGCCGGCTGAGGCCGTGGAGAGCACCGCTACCACCCAAGCCCTGGAGGGCTAGCCCTCCGCGATATCTGCTAAGCGTCGACGGCCTCCAGCTCGCGGTAGAAGCAGGAGCGCTCGCCGGTGTGGCAGGCCGGCCCCGCCGGGTCCACCTTCAGCAGCAGCACGTCCTCGTCGCAGTCCTTGCGTATCTCGCGCACCGCCATCGTGTTGCCGGAGGTGGCGCCCTTGTGCCACAGCTCCCGCCGGCTGCGGCTCCAGAACCAGGCCTGGCCTGACTCCCGCGTGCGCCGCAGCGACTCCGCGTTCATCCAGGCGAACATCAGCACCTCGCCGGTACTGTTGTCCTGGACGATGGCGGGTATAAGGCCGCGATCATCGAACTTCAGGGGCATCGGATCGTCCTTTCGGCTAGAGACGTACCGGCACCCCTCGCTCCGCCAGGTACTCCTTGACCTCGCGGATGCGGTGGGTGCCGAAGTGGAAGATGGAGGCGGCGAGCACGGCGTCCGCCTTCCCTTCAGCGATAGCGTCGTACAGGTGCTCCGGGTTGCCCGCGCCGCCGGAGGCGATGACCGGCACCGGCACGGATTCGGACACGGCGCGGGTAAGCTCGGTGTCGTAGCCTTCCTGCGTGCCGTCGGCGTCCATGCCGGTTAGCAGCAGCTCGCCGGCGCCCAGCTCGGCGCAGCGAACGGCCCACTTCACAACGTCCAGCTCCACGGGCGTACCGCCGCCGATGCCGCCGTAGGTGTGCACCTGCCAACGGCCCTCGCCCGTCCTCTTGGCGTCGATAGCGACGACGATGCACTGGGCGCCGAACTTG
>CAJXNA010000045.1 GCA_913056415.1 uncultured Chloroflexota bacterium
CGTGTGCTCTTCCGATCTGACGTATTCGAGCCAGAGCTAAAGAAGCTGTGCGCAAGTGCTGGTGTCGCGGTTGTCTTCACCCCTGAGTTGCCGAAGTCTGGTGCACATGGAGCGGCTAGGTGGTTGACAGACGACACGGCGCTGATCCAGCTGAGCCTTCGGTACAAAACGAATGACCACCTCTGGTTCAGCTTCTTCCATGAAGCGTGTCACGTACTTCTTCATCTGATACGTGACATACACATCGACACAATGGAGGGAGACGATCGAATATTTGACATACGCATCGACGGCATAGAAGGTGACGATTCCGCTGAAGCAGAGGCCGATCGCTTCGCTGAAGACACTCTGATCCCGCCAGACGCGTGGGCACAATTCGTCGAGGCAGGATCCTGGGACTCTGCCACCGTACAACGGTTCGCGAGCGAAATCGACGTTGCGCCTGGAATTGTTGTTGGCAGGCTACAGCATGATGGAATTGTTGGATGGTCAAGCACTCTGAATAGGCTTAAGGTCAGGTTCAACTGGATCGAGGAATGAGGATTAGCTGGAGGCCCGGTGCTTGAAGTGGTCAAACAGGCGCCCTCAGCAAGGGACGCATCCCCGGGTTCGAATCCCGGCCGGGCCTCCAATCCTATTGTACGTTAAGCCTACCATTTGGCCGTCTGCTGTCAACACTCTACTCGACAGATAAGCTACGGTTTAACCAATTTCTAACTCGTCTGTATCACGCCTCCCCGTGCAGCTCCCGCTGTTTCTCCCGCTGGAGCCCCACCTGCTCCGCGGAGCGGCCGTATATGTCCGGCACCGGCCAGCCCTGTAGCCCCGCGTACGTGTCTATCTGCGACCGGTGGTGTATCTCGTGTTCCAGCATCATCATCAGCAGGCGCCAGCCGCTCAGCGAACCGTCCGTGTCCAGCATCTGCACCTTGCGCGTGAGCCACTCCGGCGGCGTCCCCTCCAGGCGTAGATGAAACTCCGCCGCCGACGCCTCCAGCGCTGGCAGCCAGCTCGATTGGCTCTCCGTTATCGGCACCTCCCAGTCCGCTATCCAGCCCTCGCCCCGGTACGCCCGCGCGAAGTACATGCGCGTCCCCGCCATATGCCGCACGATCTCACCGATGCTCCAGGCGTTCTCGCCCCTGCGGGCGTCTGCCTCGCCGCTGGCCGGCGCCCAGCGCTCCGCCTCCGGCGGCAGCGCGCCGATGTCGCGCAGCGCCCGCCGGTGCACCCCGTCGAAGTAGCGAAGGAACGCGTCGATATCCGTAATCATCGTGGCATCTCCCATCCAGCCGAAGCGCCCCTATTGTACCTCTAAGTCCGCCAGCCTCTCCAGCGCCTTCACCAGCGCCTGCGTCCCCTCCTCCCCCAGACCGTCCGTCTCCAGCGCTGCGAACATCTGCTGCACCAGCCCCGTTCCCGGCAGCGGCGACGACACCTTCTCCGCCGCCTCCAGCGCCAGCCGCAGGTCTTTCCCCTGATGCGCCACCTTGAACCCCGGACGAAAGTCTCGCTCCACGATGCGCGGCGCCAGGTTCTCCATCTGCCAGGACGTCCCCGCACCGGCGCTCACCGCCTCGATCATCACCCTCGGGTCGATGCCGGAGCGGGCCGCGAACACCAGCGCCTCGCACATACCCAGGTTCGTCAGCGCCACCGCAATCTGGTTGCACAGCTTCACCGTCTGGCCGGCGCCGCTGGGCCCGCAGTACACCAGCTTGCGGCCCATCGCCTCCAGCACCGGCCGGCAGCGCTCCAGCGTCTCCTCTCGCCCGCCCACCATGATTGACAGCGTGCCGTCTGTCGCCCCCTGCTGGCCCCCGCTCACAGGCGCGTCCAGCATCTCGACCCCCGCCTCGCCCAGCCGCTCCGCTATGCGACGCGTCACCGCCGGCGACATAGTCGTCATGTCCAGGTGCACCAGGCCGCGGTGCGCGCCCTCGATTATGCCTCCCGGGCCGAGGGCGACCTCCTCCACGTCCGGCGAGTCGCCTACGATACTGATCACGACGTCTGACCGCCGGGCGACGTCGGCGGGGCCGCTCCCCTCGGCGGCGCCCTCCTTCACCAGTTCGTCTATTCCCGGCTGGCTGCGGTTCCAGACCGTGAGGGTGAAACCGGCCTTCATCAGATTGCGGGCCATGGGTCGGCCCATGATCCCCAGACCGATGAAGCCGATGCGCTCAGTCATGGGAGCATGCGTTCAGGGTGCGTTGCCCGCCTCAGTTGAGCAGCGCCAGCACCTCTGCCGCCGCGCGCTCGCCGGACTGCACGGCGCCGTCCATATATCCGACCGAGGCGGTCGCGGTCTCGGTTCCGGCCCAGTGGATGCGCCCTACCGGCTCCCGCAGGGCGGCGCCGCAGGACACAAGTGTCCCGGCGGGGAACACCGCCCCGTAGCAGCCGCGGCTGTACTCCTCCGCCGACCAGTCGCGCTCAATGTACTTCCTCGGCTTGGCCGCCCGCGGGCCGAAGTAGCGCTCGAAGCAGCCCAGCACGGCCTGGCGTCGCTCCGCCTCCGTCGCGCTCGAGAACCGGCGCGCGTCGCCCCCTTCGATGAACCCCACGAGGACGCCGGGGCCCCCGCTGCGCGGCGAGTTATCGAACGTGAACTTGACCGGCCCCGTATCGCTCACGGCACGGCCGGACAACCCCTCCAGGCGCCAGAACGGCTCGTCGTAGATGGCGTTCGCCTTGATGACGCTGCCCATCGGTGTCCGCTGCGTTAGCTGATCGCGTAGCGTTGGCATCGCCGGTCGGTACTCGATCCGCCCCGCGAGCGTGGGCGGAATCGCCACGACGACCCGCTGGCCCCGGACGCTCAAGCCGTCCCCGTCCACCTGCACCCCGCTCGCGTCCTGGCTGATCCGCCGCACCGGGGCGGAGAGCCGCACGCGCTCGCCCAACTCCTCGGTGACCTTGATGGCGACGAGCTGGGCGCCCCCGTCGAAGCGGTCCTGCTGCGCGCCGCCCTCCGTCCCCGTGAGGTACATGAGCCCGCCGCCGGCGCGCGCGTAGAACAGCATGTACAGCAGCGAAACGTCGTGTGGCTCTACAGCGTACACCGCCTCGATAACAGTGCGCATGAACGCCTTCGCGCCATCACTAGTCAGATTGGCATCCATCCAGCCCTGAAACGTCTGAGCGTCCCACTCTTGGGCGTGTGGCGCCGTCCAGGGCGCCTCCGTTGGGATCTCAGCGGCCATCTCATCGAGGCGCTGGATGGTGCCGACAAACTCCGTCAGCAGAGCCGGGTCGGTGTCCGGCACAGGGCCGCTATAGCTGGCCAGCGCTCCGTCGCGGTATTGCATGTGCTGCGCCTCCGCGCCGTAGGTGGGGAAGCTCTCCACCCCCACCGCCCCCGCGAGGGCGAGGATGCGGTCCTGGCCAGGCCCCGTCCACTGGCCGCCGACGTCGACCACTTGGCCATTGCCGATCGGCTGGACGAGGACGCGGCCGCCGACGCGGTCGCGGGCTTCGAGTACGATTACGGAGCGTCCCTTGGCGACGAGCTCTCGCGCTGTGGTCAGGCCGGCGAAGCCGGCGCCTACCACCACTACGTCCGCTGCGTTAGCCTGTGCTGTCGCCATCGCCTGGGCCCTCCTTCTCGCGTCATCGAGCGCCTGTCCGCTGGCATCGGGGGAGCGCCCTGGCCGCCTACTTCACTGTGGCGGCTGCGTTGCTGATGACCACATCGCCCCGCTGCGTCTTCGCCTGCAAGACGATGCGGCCGCCGCCTTCGTCCCACATCTCCGTGATGATGCTGTCGCCGGGGAAGACCACGCCGGAGAAGCGGACCTCCAGACCCATCATCCGGGCCGGATCGTTGTCGCAGTAGCTACCCAAGACGGCGCGGCCGGCGTGGCCAAGTGTGCAAAGCCCGTGCAGGATCGGCGTGTCGTAGCCCGCCATCTTGGCGAACGCTGGGTCCACGTGCAGCGGATTACGGTCGCCGGAGAGGCGGTAGATCATCGCCTGGGTGGGCAGCGTCTGCATCTCCGCCGTCTTGTCGGGCGCTCTGTCCGGGGGCTTGTTCCCGGCCTCGGGGCCGCGCTCGCCCCCGAACCCGCCGGCGCCCCGCACGAACACGCTTGCCGTATTAACGAACAGCGCGTCGCCCTGCTCGTCCTTCGTCTCCGACTCAATCACCACCAGGGCGCCCTTACCCTTATCGTAGACGCCTGTTACCTTGCCGCTGGTGGTCAGCTTCCCTTTGACCGGGATCGGCTTGTTGAGCTTGATGCTCTGCTCGCCGTGAAGGATCATCACCGGGTTGATCTCTACGGCTTGGGTGAGCCCCATCAGGCCGGGGAACGCCGGGATCACGGCGAACGTGGGCAGCACTTTCAGGTTGCGCTCGAACACGAAGTCCAGCTCCGTGGCGCCCACGCCGATGGCGTAAAGCATCACGTCCCGGTCGTCGTACTCGAAAGTCGTCGGCGGCAGCTCGATGCCTGCCGCCTGGGCGATGCCAACACGGGTGGTCATTGCGCCGGCGCTCCTCTCTGCAGGTTGGAGAAGATGCGCGACAGCCCCTCCGCGTTAGCGTTGGCGAACTCCTCGGCGCCGCTCATCTCCTTGATCTTCCCCCAGTTGTCGCGTATCTGCTCGAGGCTGATCTCGCCGCTGGGGTCGAGGGCGACGCCCTTCCCTTCCACGATCGCTGCCCGCGAGAAGTAGCCGCCGCCCGCCACCCACACGCTGCCCGTCTCCGTGCACTCCTCCGAGCACAGGTACGCCGCTATCGGCGACACCAGCCCCGGCTTCAGCGCCTCCACCACCGGCGTTGGCAGGACGTCCTCGGTCAGGCGCGAGCCGGCCAGAGGCGCGATCGTGTTGGCGAGGATGTTGTACTTCTGACCCTCGATCTTGAGGGTGTTCATCAGACCCACCAGCGCCATCTTCGCCGAACCGTAGTTGGTCTGGCCGAAGTTGCCGTACAGCCCCGCGGCCGAGGTTGTGAACACGATCCGTCCGTACTGGTTCTGACGCATCACCCTGAAAGCGGGCTGGGTGACGCAGAACGCGCCCTTCAGGTGCACCGCCAGCACCTTCTCCCAGTCCTCCTCCGTCAGGTTGTGAAAGGCGCGGTCGCGGAGGATGCCCGCGTTGTTGATGAGAATGTCTACCTTGCCGTAGGCGTCCAGCGCCGTCTTGACTATCGCCTCGCCGCCCTCCGCCGTGTCCACTCCGTCGTAGTTCGGCGTCGCCTCGCCGCCCGTGGCGCGGATCTCCTCAGCCACCTTGTCGGCCATGGCGCTGCCCCCGCCCGTGCCGTCGCGGGCGCCTCCCAGGTCGTTCACCACCACTTTGGCGCCCCGCGAGGCGAGGAGCAGGGCGTGGGCGCGGCCCAGGCCGCCGCCGGCGCCGGTGACGATCGCCACACGGCCATCAAATCGAACTTCACTCATATCTAACCTCCATATCTGTGGGCGAGTCCTCGCTATTAATTTCACATTTCGCCGCCCCTGTCAAACGATGGAGGACAGGGAGCACCACCCTCTGAAGCGTCCCCTTACCGTCGCCTCGCCCAGCGGCTCTATACGCTCTATTTCCTCGGTGCTATCATCTGAGCCGAGTGGAACGCTGTTTGTGAGAATATTGACAAAGTAATCCGCCGCCGCTATAACTGACGTATCACATTTGGACTAATATAACGTTGACGCGAGGGTTCAGCGGGGAGGCATCATCGCATGGCTGAGTCCAAATACTGGAACCGGTTCTGGCGCAGGCGTATCTCCAGGCGGACTCTCCTGGGGGCCGGTGCCGTGACCGCTGCCGGCGTGGCCGCCGCCGGCGTGGTCGGTTGCAACAGCGATGACGGCGGCAGCGGCGCCCAGACCACTCCCCGCGACGGCAGCCCCGTCCCAGTCGGGAGCCCCCAACCTGGTGGCAGCATCACCCAGGGCCGCCTCTTCGAAGCCGGCGGCATCGACCCCCACATCGACCTCACCGGCTTCGGCATCTACGACCTGATGTACACGTACCTCTACTCCTGGCGGCCCAGCGTCGAGGAAGCTGTCCTGAACAACTTCGTCACTGAGATGGAGATCCCGGACGCCACCCACTTCAACTTCACCCTCCGCCAGGGCGTCAAAGTCTGGCCTGCGCCTAATGGTGGCCCCGCCGCTGACGATGAGCTCACCTCTACGGACTGCAAAGAGAGCTTCCTCCGCCGCGCCACGGCCCTCACCGCCCCGGACAAGCGCTACCCCCAGCGCTTCCTGCATGGGGGCGGCGGCCTTGAGACGCCGGATCCCTTCACCTTCAACATCGTCCTGGACCGCCCCTTCATCCCGGCCCTCCAGGATATGGCCGGCGGCACCTGGGCTATCGTGCCCGCCAAGGTGCTGGAAGCATACCCGAGCCTCAGCCAGGTCGCCTTCGGCAGCGGCCCCTTCATGATGGAGGAGTTCCGCGGCTCGGAGCGGATCGTGCTCAAGAGGCACCCCAACCACTTCCTTAACCCGCGCCCCTGGCTGGACGAATACAGAATAATCGTCATCACTGAGGGCTCGTCCCTCCTGGCCGCCTTCCGCTCCGGTCAGCATGACGTCAACGGCGCCGTCCTCACCAAGGCGGACGCTGAGGATCTGGCGGAGAACGATGACTTCATCGTCGACAAATTCCCCTCCCTCTTCTATCCCGTCATCCACATGAAGATGCGCCCGCCCTTCAACGAGCCCCGTGTCCGAGAGGCTATCGACCTCGCCCTGGACCGCGACGACTTTATCAACGTGATATGGTCAGGCGAAGGCCTCTACAACGGCCCTATTCAAGCGCCGCAGGTCAAGTGGGCGCTCTCCCAGGAAGAGCTGCGCGCCTTCTATCGCCACGACCTCGCGCGTGCCAAACAGCTCCTGACGGAGGCCGGTTTCCCGGACGGCTTCAAGGTCAAGATGAAGCTGCCCAAGCTGCCCGGGGCCGCCATCGTCGGCGATATGGCCGTGCTGATCAAGGACCAGTTGAGCCGCGTGAACATCGACATTCAACTCGACGAAGTGGAGCTCGGCACCTACATCGCCAACGTGATCCTCCCCGGCAACTTCGACATGACCTTCTTCCCCAACCTTCCCTACCAGGAGCCTGACCGGCCCCTCTCCTTCTACCACTCCCTGGGCGTCACCGGCACCGGCAACTGGACCAACTACACCAACCCGGAGCTGGACAAGCTCATCGATGCCCAGGCCGAGGAGTTCGACGTGGAGAAACGCCAGGAGATCATCCTTCAGGCCCAGCGCCTGATCCTGCCGGAGCACGGGCCGCAGCTGACCCTTCCCGGCAGCTTCGGCTACGCCGCCCGCTGGACGCACGTCCACGTACCCACCGTGTTCGGCCCCCTTGGTCCGGAGCTACCCTCCGATGCCGGCCCCATCGGCTCCGACATCTGGGTTGACAGCGCGTAACCGCCGGTAGTATCAAGGGAGGGCAGCCGTAGGGCGAACGATCCATGCGCAGCTACATCATCCGTCGCCTGCTACTCCTGATACCCATAATGCTGGGCGTCTCCTTCCTCACGTTCGCCGCGTTCCGCATCATCCCCGGCGATGCCGCCATCCTGCGCTGCGGGTTCGGCTGCACGCCGGAAGTAGTAGAGGCCCTCCGGCACGACCTGGGCCTTGACCAGCCCTGGTACCAGCAATACGGCGACTGGGTATTCGGCATCGTCCAGGGTGATTTTGGCGAGTCCATAACCGAGAGCGGGCTCCCCGTCACCACCGAGCTGGGGCGGCGGCTTCCCATCACCGGTGAGATCCTCATCATGTCGATCATCCTTTCTGTGGTCTTGGGCGTACCGCCGGGGATTCTCTCCGCCATCCGCCCGGGCACTCCCCTTGACTTCATAGCGCGCCTCGGCAGCGTTGTTGGGCTCTCCATACCCAATTTCTGGCTGGGCACACTCGTCATCACCTTCGGCCTTGTCTGGTTCGGCTGGACCCCACCACAGTTCGGCAGCGGCTACGTGCCCTTCTATGATGATCCCTGGGTCAACCTTCAGCAGTTCTTCTTCCCCTCGTTGGTCCTGGCTACCGGCATAGCCGCGGGCATCATGCGCCTCACCCGCTCCTCCATGCTGGAGGTCCTGCGGAACGACTATATCCGCACCGCCTGGTCCAAGGGGCTGCGGGAGAGGACTGTAGTCATCCGTCACGCCCTCAAGAACGCGCTCATTCCCGTCGTCACCGTCCTCGGCCTTTCAATCGGGGCCCTGATCAGCGGTTCCGTGCTCGTAGAGACGGTCTTTGCCCTCAACGGCGTCGGCTTCTGGGTGGTGGCGTCGGTCATCCGCAGAGACATCTTCGTCGTAATGAGTCTGACCCTTATCTTCGCCACCACCTATGTGGTGGCCAACCTGGTTGTGGATATCGCCTACGGCTGGCTTGACCCCAGGATCCGTTACGCTTAGAGGTTAGCGTGGCTCGGCAAGTCGCTGTCCCCCTGGAGCTGGAAGAAGAGGTAAAGATACAGCGCCCCCCCCTGGGGCGAAGGCTCCTCAACCTGGCCCGGCAGCACCCCCTGGGCCTGTTCGGCCTCCTCACCGTCGCCCTCCTCTTCTTCGCCGCCATCTTCGCCGACCTCATCGTCCCCTTCGACCCTCAGGCGATCGATAGAGATGCCCTCCTGGCCGGGCCCTCCTCGAGCCACCTCTTAGGCACCGACCGGCTGGGCCGCGACGTCCTCAGCCGCACCATCTTCGGGGCGCGCATATCGCTGTTTATCGGACTCGTCTCCGTCGTCTTCGGTGTCACTATCGGCGCTGCCCTGGGTATCATCTCCGGCTACCTGGGACGCTTCGTGGACAGCGTCATCCAGCGCTCCGTGGACGTGCTCCTCGCCTTCCCGGTGATCGTCCTGGTGCTGGCGGTCGTCACCATAATCGGCGACGAGGATTCCGCCGTCCGCGTATTCCTGGCGGATAACACGCCGCTGCCCGAGGACAGCTTCATTGGCATCCCCTTCTTCCTGGACATATTGATCATCTCACTGGCCATCGGCGTGGCCGTCGTCGCCGGCGTGACAAGGATCGTACGCGGGGCCGTGCTCTCTCTCAAGGAGAACGTCTACGTTGAGGCTGCCCGCGCCCTGGGCGCCAGCGACGCCCGCATCATGTGGCACCACATCTTCCCCAACGTAGCCGCCCTGGTGGTGATCCTGGCCAGCATCACCCTGCCCATCGCCATACTGGCAGAGGCCGCTATCAGCTTCCTGGGCATCGGCGTACCGGTGCCCACCCCTTCCTGGGGCGCCGATCTCACCGGCCCCAACCGTGCCACCGCCCAGTCCGGCGCCTGGTGGCCCGTCTTCTTCCCTGGTCTCGCCCTGAGCCTGGTGGTGCTGGGGTTCAACATGCTGGGTGACGCCTTCCGCGATATATCGGATCCGCGTCTCCGCGGAGCTCTAGGCGCCGGTAGCGGCGGCGGGAGCAGAACCGGCGGAATCTAACCTCTCGCCGCACCGTCCTCAACCACTTCCTGCTGCAGAAACCCCTCAATGCGCGTCCGCAGGTCGTCACGCGCGGCACGGAACGCTTGTCGCGATGGCTCCTCCCGCGCCTCCGCCTCGGCCGGGTCCTCCACGCTCAAGTGAATGCGCTTGCCGCCGCCGGGGAAGGCGGGGCAGCGCTCGCGGGCGCTATCGCACACCGTGATCACGTAGTCGAACCGCTCGCCTACGAACTCCTCCACGGACTGGGAACGCTGGTCACGAATGTCGATCCCGATCTCCTCCATAACCTCAACGGTCAGATGTGCGACACCCTTCGGCTCCGTGCCGGCGCTGCAGGCCTGAAAGCGGTCGCCAGCCAGATGGCGCAGCAGCCCCTCCGCCATCTGGCTGCGGGCGCGATTCCCCGTGCAGACAAACAGCACTCGCTTCACGTCAGCGTCCCCGTTGACCGCGTTTGGAGCGCCATGCTAGACTTCCGTTGCGGCCCCGTCTGGCTCGGGGTTTTTCTATCGCTGCGCGGTGGGCGTCGCCTAGTGGTCTAAGGCGCCAGGTTGTGGCCCTGGAGATCGAGGGTTCGAATCCCTCCGTCCACCCCAACCCCCTTCCTCCTTTCGGCGTCACTGCTTACGTGAGCTGATCGATCAGCAGCGCCCCCAGGCCCAGCAAGAACAGGAAGCCCAGCACGTCCGTGAACGCGGTGAGGAAGATTCCCGAAGCGATGGCCGGGTCCAGCTTGAGGGCGCGCAGCCCCAACGGTATCGTCGCACCGAGGAAGCCCCCCACGATCATGTTGAGCAGTAGCGCCACGCCGACGACGAGCCCCCAGGCGGGTGCCCCCTGCCAGGCCCAGGCGGCGGCGCCGATAACGACGCCGAAAGCCAGCCCCTTCATCAGGCCGATCGTGACCTCCTTCGCCAGCACCCGTCTCGCGTCCTCCGGCTGGATCTCTCCCAGCGCCAATGCTCTGATCACGATGGTGATGCTCTGAATCCCGGAGTTGCCTCCCTGACCGGCCACCACCGGCATGAACACCGCCAGCGCTGCCGCCTTGGCGATAGTGTCCTCAAACACCGCTACCATCGCCGCCGCCAGGAACGCCGCCACCAGGTTTATCGCCAGCCAGGGGAGGCGGCGCCGCGCCGAAACCACGACCGGCGCGTACACGCTATCGTCCGTGAGCAGGCCCACCATGCGATACATGTCCTCGGTGGCCTCCTCGGTGATGACGTCGATCACGTCATCGACGGTGATGAGACCGAGCATTCTGCCGTCGACATCGGTGACGGGAATCGCGAGCAGGTCGAATCGCGCGACGATGTGTGCAACCTCTTCCTGGTCATCGTCAGCGCTCACGCTCACCGGATCGGGAATCATGATCTCCGAGATCAGGCGATCCGGAGGCGATGACACCAGGCGGCGGATCGGAACCACTCCGATCAGCGTTCGCTGTTCGTCGACGACGTAGAGATAGAGAACGGCCTCGCTTCCGTCGCCGATCGAGCGCAGCGAGTCGATCGCCTCCTGGGCGCTCATCTTCCGGTCCAGGGCGATGAAGCTCGTCGTCATGACCCGGCCCGCGCTGGACTCCGGGTAGAGTTCGGCGTTGCGGAGTTCTTCGCGCTTGTCCTCCGGGAGTCGATCGACCACGCCTTCCCGGCGGTCCTCGGGGATCCATTCGACGAATTCGAGGAGGTCGTCGATTTCCAGGCGTCCGATCACCGCTGCCAACCGCTCGTCGGCAAGGGCGTCGAAGATCGGAAGAGCAC
>CAJXNA010000046.1 GCA_913056415.1 uncultured Chloroflexota bacterium
CATCCAGGCGGATGGTCTCGCCGTTGAGCATCGGGTTCTCGATGATGGCGCGCGCCAGCTGCGCATACTCCGCCGGCTTACCGAGGCGCGGCGGGAACGGCACCTGCTTGCCCAGCGAATCCTGCGCCTCCTTGGGCAGGCCCTGCAGCAGCGGGGTCAGGAACAGGCCGGGCGCGATGGTGTTGACCCGGACCCCGCTGGCGGCCAGGTCGCGAGCGATCGGCATGGTCATGCCGACGATGCCGCCCTTGGAGGCGGCATAGGCGGCCTGGCCGATCTGGCCGTCATAGGCGGCGACGGAGGCGGTGTTGATCACCACGCCGCGCTCGCCGCTGGGCAAAGCCGCGGTTTCGATGAGGATGCCGCCGAGCTTGGCGCCATCCAGGAAGAGATCGTTGGGCCACTTGAGCTGCAGGCGCGTGCCCGCCGGGTCCAGCGCATCAGCCACCGCGCAGCCCACGGCCAGCGCGTCCCGCGCCGGAACTCGATCTCGGCCGCGGTGGCGTCGCCGGCGAGGAGGCGCTCGCGCGGCTGGACGCGTTGCGCCATGCCGACGGTCCGCTGAGGACCAGCGAGATCCGGCTGAAGATGCAGCGCGTCATGCAGCACAACTGTGCCGTCTTCCGCGACGCGGAGATCCTGGCCGAGGGGGTCAGGCTGATCGACGAGGCCGCCGCCGCCCGCAAGCCCTACCTGCGCTGGCGGCCGCCCGGACAAGGAGGAAGCGCTTGAGCGACGACATCGGCGAGCTGAACGTACCATCGCGGCTGCTGCTCGGGCCCGGCCCCAGCAACGTCCACCCCCGCGTATACCGCGCCATGATGGCCCCCGTCATCGGCTACCTGGACCCCCAGTTCCTTCAGCTCCTGGACGATACCCAGCGCCCACTGCGCGCCCTCTTCCGCACCGAGAACGACATGACCATCGCCATCTCCGGCACCGGCACCGCCGGCATGGAAGCCGCCATCTACAACGTCGTCGAGCCGGGAGATACGGTCATCGTCTGCTTCAACGGCTTCTTCGGCGACCGGATGGCGCAGATGGCGCGCCGCTGCGACGCCGAGCCCGTCCTCGTCGAGGCCGAGTGGGGTCGCATCATCGAGCCGGAGCAGGTAGAACAGGCGCTCAAGGCCAATCCCGGCGCCAAACTGGTCGCCATCGTCCACGGCGAGACCAGCACCGGCATCCTCCAGCCGCTGGAGGAGATATCCCGCATCGTCCATGCCCATGACGCGCTGCTCCTGGTGGACGCCGTCACCTCTCTCGCCGGCTGCGACCTGCGCATCGACGACTGGGGCGTGGACGTCTGCCTCAGCGGCACTCAAAAGTGCCTGTCGGCCCCGCCGGGGATGGCCCCCCTCACCCTAAGCCCCCAGGCGATGGAGGTGGTAGCCAAACGCAAGGAGCCGGTGCGGAGCTGGTACCTGGACGTCTCCATGCTGCGCAACTACTGGGGCGCCGGCAAGGCCCGCGTCTACCATCACACGCCGCCGATGACGATGCTCTACGCCCTGCGTGAGGCGCTGCGCATCGTGCTGGAGGAGGGGCTGGAGACCCGCATCGTCCGCCACCGGCGTCACGCCGAGGCGTTATGGGCGGGCGTAGAGGCGATGGGCCTGCAACTGCACGCCCAGGAGGGCCACCGCCTTCCCTCGCTCACGACCGTGCGGGTGCCGGAGGGCATCGATGAGATGACGCTGCGCCGCGGCCTCCTCCAGGAGCACAACATCGAGGTAGGCGGCGGCATCGGCGTGCTCCAGGGGCAGGTGTGGCGCATAGGGCTGATGGGCTACAACGCCACCGCCCAGAACGTGCTCGGCCTCCTCTACGCCCTGGAGACAGAGCTCGCCCGTCAGGGCTTCAAGGTCGAGACGGGTGCGGGGGTGGCCGCAGCCGTGCAGTCGCTGAATGCCGCCTTGTAGGCCGGGGCGCGGCGGGCCGCTGCTCGCCTTGCTGGCTGCGATAGCGCTCATCGCTGCCTGCGGCGGGGCCTCGAGCTTCGTGCCCGGCCCGCCCCTGGACGTGGAGCCGGAAGCGCCCACCATCCCACCGGACCCGACCCCAGACGACGGCATCTCCCTTCCACCTGGCTTCCTCGCCTACGAGTACGCCGCTGGACTCGACCAGCCCACCTCCCTCGCCTTCGACCCGTCCGGCCGTCTGTTCGTCGCCGAGCTTAGAGGCAAGGTCAAGGTAATCGAGGACCGGGACGGCGACGGCCTCGGCGACAGTCCGCAGACGTTCTGGAGCGACCCCGACGAGCGGTTCACCCTGGGGCTGGCGGTGGCTCCCGACGGCAGCGTCTACATCTCCATCGAAGGGGATGTGATCGTCCTTCGGGACAGCAGCGACGACGGTAGCGCCGACGAGGAGCACGTGATCATCAGCGGCCTTCCTCACCGCGTGCACCAGAACAACGGCCTCGCCTTCGGCCCGGACGGCAAGCTCTACATCGCCAACGGCTCCACCTGCAACCTCTGCCACGAGGAAGACGAGCGCAGCGCCGCCATCCTGCGCTCCAACCTGGACGGCAGCGACCTGGAGGTTTACGCCCGCGGCCTGCGCAACCCCTACGACCTGGCGTTCGACAGCGAGGGCGGCCTCTGGGCAACGGCCAACGAGCACGACTTCTATGAGCCGGCCGAGGACGGGCTGACGCTGCTTCGAGACCCGCCGGACGAGCTAAACTACATCGTGGAGGGAGGTCACTACGGCTGGCCGGAGTGCGCGGGCCGCGATCTGGAGATGGCGGACGGCGGCTGCCGGGGCAAGCTGGCGCCAGTGGCCGAGATGGCGCCCCACTCCTCCACGGACGGCCTCGCCTACTACGATGCCGGTCACTTTCCAGCGGAGTACAGGGGCAGCCTCTTCGCGGCCCAGTACGGCGGCGATGAGCGCTCGCAGACGCTGGCCGGACGGGAGATCGTCCGCATCCAGGTCGCCCCCAGCCAGGGGTCCATGCCCCAGAGCGCGACCGTCACGCGCTTCGCAGCCGGCTTCGACAGGCCACTGGACGTGACCGTGGACGCTCTGGGCACGCTCTACGTCGCCGATTTCGAATCAGGGAAAATATACCGCATCGTCTGGCTGGGGCCGTAGCAAGCCTACAGCCGCCTCGGCGCGCCCACCTAGCGTTATCCCTCCGCAGCCACCCGCGGCACCGTCAGCTGGCCGTAAGGCAGCACCAGGATACTCGGCTCGCCGCCGTTCTCGCGTCGGTAGCGTTTGCGCAGGTCCTTCACCGTCTTGGACACGCCCTTGCAAGGGATCATGTGAGATTTACGGACCAGCGCCGGCTTCATGCTGGAGTACAGGTAGCTCTCCACCTTCACCATCGCCATCGCCCCAACCTGAACGCCCCACTGATCGTGATGACGGAAGCGCTTCTCCTCGATCATCTCCAACAACGCCCGCGGACTTGTCCTCTCCTCCAGCAACTCCTGGAAGTGGACGAGGCCCAGACCCTCGGCGCACTCCGCCGCCAGCACCACCGCTCCGCCCTGGCGCACGCCCCGCGCCGCCACCGATAACCCCTTGAAAGACTGGTACAGGCTGATGTCGGACGGGTAGCCCAGGTTGCTCGCCACGGCGATGTCGAACTCATGCGGAATCGCCCGCACGTATGCCTTCTCCGCGAAGGCGATCCCCGCGTCGTGCGCCTTCACCAGCTCCCCGGCGAACACGCCTGTGATCGCCTTGCTCTGGTCCAGCGTGACGTTGAGGATGAACGTGGGATCCGTCTCCAGCGCCACCTCCCGCATCTCCTCGAAGATCAGGTTCCCCTCCACGCGGCACCACGTCGACTTGGGATGGCCGACCATAGGCCCGCTGTGATTGGAGATCACCGCCTCCGCTCCGGCGATGCCCGGCAGCACCGCCTTGCCGCCCCCGGAGTAGCCCGCGAAGATGTGCGGCTCCACAAAGCCGGTCAGGATCTTCACCTTCGCCTGCATGTAGTGGCGGTTTACGCTGATTCTGGCCCCCCTCTTGTTGGTCATCACGTAGCTGAGCTCGCCTTCGTCCTCCGGGTCGTGCTGGACGATTGGGAAACTCTCCACCACGTCGGGACCGAGCATCGACACCAGCTCGTCGGGCGTATTCATACGGTGCATGCCCAGGGCGTTAATCAGCGTGATGGACTGCTGATCGATGCCAGCCTCGGCCAGCTCCTCCAGCAGGGCCGGAATCAGGATATCGTTCGGCACCGGCCTGGTGACGTCGGAGAACACTATGGCCACTGTGTCGCCCGGCATGACCAGCTCTTGCAGCGCCGCACACCCTATCGGTCTGCGCAGAGCTTCGCGGATAGCGGCGGCAGGGTCTGCCAGGGCTGGCATCGGCGCCGGGAGGAGGACGTGGGCACAGTCCGGCAACTCCACACGCAGGCCCGCCCTGCCATAGGCCAAATCGATTCTCATTAGCGCTCCGCCAACGGCGGATGGTACAGTTAAGTCCGGTCTACTGTCAAGGCTAACGACGCCTAATGCCGGTATGGAACGGGCTCAATTTAGCGGGATAAGGGCGCTGGTCCTGGGCGCGGAGATCGCCGCCGGGCGCGTCCTCGCCACCGCCCTGGCCGCCGCCGGCGCCCACACCGCTATCGTCGCCGCCAGAGCCGACGCCGCGGTTGCATTCGAAGTGCAACGCCTCTCCCGCCGCATAGGCGCGGCCTCCCAGGCGATCGACGCTACCAACGAGATGGCGGTGCGAGTGATGACTCGCCAGCTATCGAAGAGGCTGGGCGGCCTGGACCTGCTGCTCTTCTGCGCCGACCTGGGCGATGGCACCGCAGACGCCCTGGCCCTGGCTGCCCGCTTCGCCGCGCGGGAGATCGCCCGCACTGGCGAAGGCGCAATCGTGATCGCCCTGCCGCGAGGGACGGCCGCGGACGTCCCCGCGCTCGCCGCGGAGTACGAGCCGAAGGGCGTCCGCGTCCTCGCCCTCGATCTGCCGCCGCAGCCGGACGAAGCCTGGGCCAGAGAGGTTCTGGGACGGCTGCCTTGAACCTGCAACCGCCAACCTGTAAGCTACCCCTGCCTGCGGAGGCGGGCGGAAGCAGTTCGAAGGAGAGGCGTAAGTCATGGGCGTTCTGGACAAGCTGAAATTGGACGGCAAGATCGCCGTCGTGACGGGCGCCGGGCGCGGCCTCGGCCGCGCGATGGCCCTCGCCCTCGCCGATGCCGGCTGCGACATCGTGGCGGCGGCCCGCACCCGTCCCCAGATCGAGGAGACCGCGGAGTTGGTGCGGGCTAAGGGTCGCCGCTCCCTCGTCGTGCCCACCGACATCACCGATCCGGCTTCCGTGCAGGCGATGGTGGACGCCACAATCGCCGAGTTCGGCCGCATCGATATCCTGCTGAACAACGCCGGCGGAGCCACGGCCGGCATGGGCAAGCCCCTGGAGGAGGTCACGGACGAGGAGTGGCGTCTCGGCATCGATACCAACCTGTCCGGCACCTTCTACTGCTGCCGCGCCGTCATCCCCCACATGCTGCGGCAGGGCGGCGGCAAGATCATCAACCTCACCTCCGGCTTCGGCCTGCGCGGCGGCCGCGACAACTTCATGTACACCACCGCCAAAGCGGGCCTGATCAACTTCACCCGCTCCCTGGCCATGACCTACGCCGACCGCAACATCCAGGCCAACCTCATCGCCCCAGGACTCTTCCCCCACGACAACCCGGCCATGGTCGAATGGTGGCGCGGCGGCAAGTTCGTGCCGATGGGCCGCCTGGGTCGGGACGAGGAGCTGGGTCCGATAGCAGTGTTCCTCGCTTCCGACCTGTCCAGCTACATGAACGGCGATATCCTGGCGCTTGAGGGCGGCGGCCTATCCGGAGGCCACGCCCCTACCGGCTTCGCGCCGGTGCTGCCGCTGGAGGGAGAGGCGTAATGGTCCAGCAGCAGTTCTCGCTGAGCGGCAAGACGGCCCTGGTCATCGGCGCCGCCGGCCCTGTGGGGCGAGCGCTGGCCGTAGCCATGGCGGAGGCCGGCGCTGACGTCGCCGTCTCCACCACCACCCGCTCCCAACAGGAAGAAGTGGCCGCCAACTCCTGCGCCAACGAGGTCTGGGCCCTGAAACGCAAGGGGTTCGCCGCCACCATCGACGCCGCCAGCGAATCCGATGTCGATGGCCTCGTCCGGCGCACCGTCGCGGAGATGGGGCGCCTGGACGTCCTCGTCAACGCCCACGACCTCCCCTTCGCCAAGCCCCTGACGGAGATCACACCCGAGGAGTGGCGACGAGTCGTCGACGTGAACCTCACCGGCGTCTACCTCGCCTGCCGCGCCGCCGCCGAGCCCATGCTCTCGCAGGGCTCCGGGCGCATGATCAACGTCGTCTCCCTGCTGGCGGAGCGGGGCATGGTCAACGGCGCCGCCTACTGCGCCGCCCAGGCCGGCGTGATGAACCTCACCCGCGCCCTCGCCCTGGAGTGGGCGAAGACCGGCGTCACCGTTAACGCCATCGGCGCCGGCTGGACCGAGGGCATGGCCCTCCTCGCCGACGAGGAAGCCCGCCGAAAGCTTGAGCGCTACCTCCCGGGCAAGCGGCTCGCAAAGCCCGAGGAGATCGCCGGCATAGCCGCCTACCTCGCCTCCGACGCGGCCGAGTACCTCACCGGCCAGGTCGTCTGGATCGAGGGCGGTGCCCTGAGCCACGTGTAGTGGCCGGGACGGTGAGCGCATATGGCCCCTGACCAGAAGGAGAAGCAAGCGGCGGACCCAGAGAGCATCCGCCGCTTCGAGGCCAACCTGGACGACGAGATCGACGGCATCGCCATCTACCGGCTACTCGCCGAAGCCGAGCCCGATGAGGAGCGAAGGTCGATCTTCGAGCAGCTCGCCGCCGTCGAGGAGCGGCACGCCGCTGTGTGGCGTGACAAGCTCAGAGAGGCCGGCGTCGAGCCCAGAGAGCGCGGCCCCAGCCTGCGGGTGCGTATGATCGGCTTCCTGGCCAGGCGCTTCGGCGTCAGGTCCATCCTGCCCATCGTCCGCGGCATGGAAGCCGGCGCTTACGCTGCCTACATGGCCCAGGACGAGGCGGCGAAGGCGATAGCGCCCGACGAGCAAGAGCACGGCCGCACCCTGGCCAAGCTGCAGCGGCCGGAGCTGGGACCCGTCGAGGCGATCATGGCGCGGGAGACCTGGCACCGCAGGGGCGGCGGCGGCACCCTTCGGGCCAGCATCTTCGGCGTCAGCGATGGGCTGGTCTCCAACACTGCCATCATCATGGGCTTCGCCGGCGCCCAGACAGAGGGCCAGTTCGTGCTCTTAGCCGGCGTCGCCGGCCTCCTCGCCGGAGCGTTCTCCATGGCCGCCGGCGAATACGTCTCCGTGCGCGCCCAGCGGGAGCTGTTCGAGCGCCAGATCGAGCTCGAGAGGGCCGAGCTGGAGACGGCGCCCGAGGAGGAGGAGGAGGAGCTGGCGCTCATCTACCGGGCCAAGGGGCTGCCTCAAGACGAGGCCGAGGCGTTGGCCGCCCGTCTGATGGAGGATCCCATGGTGGCGTTGGACACCCACGTCCGCGAGGAGCTTGGGCTGGACCCGTCGCAGCTGGGCGCGCCGTGGGCAACGGCGATCTGGTCGTTCCTGGCGTTCGCGATCGGAGCGCTGGTCCCCGTAGTCCCCTTCTTCTTCGGCGCCGACGCCAGCGCCCCCTTCGTCGTCGCCGCCGCCGCCCTCAGCGCCGTAGCCCTGTTCGCCGTCGGCGCCTCGCTATCGCTGTTCACGGGACGCGGCGCCCTCCTGAGCGGCGTCCGGCAGCTTGCCCTGGGCGCTGTCGCGGCCGCGCTGACCTTCGGCATCGGCAGCATCATCGGCATATCGACCGACGTATGAGCCAGCTATGAGCGAGCAGGTGATCATCGACCAGCGGTTTCGCGGCGCGCCCGCCTCTCGGTCGGGCCGGTCGGCAGGGAAGGGGCCCTGTCGGCGGAGCGGATCGCCCCCAGGCGGCTCCATCTTAATCACCTCCGCGCCGTAGTCGGCGAACAGCTTGCCGCAGTACGCCCCAGCCAGGCCACCGCACAGCTCCAGGACGCGCAGCTCATCCAGGCTCGAATGACTCTCGGCTGGCATAGCGGCGTCTATGGTAAGGCAGGAAAAGGGAAGAGGGAAGGAGAAATCGAATTTGTCATTCTGAGCGCAGCGAAGAATCTTTCATCCCGCAGCCTGAGGACACGTCGAACCGAAAGACCCTTCGCTTCGCTCAGGGTGACAGTAATGGGCCCTCAAATGTTGGAGCGGCCCTGGCCGCCGTCCACCACCACGCAGGCCCCCGTCACCCAGGACGCCCGCGGCGAAAGGAGGAACGTCACCACGTTCGCCACCTCCTCGGCCGTACCGAACCGCCCCATCGGGATGTTCTCCGCCACGAATCGCGCCATCCCCTCCGGGTCCTCCTGCTGACGGCGCCACCAGGAGCCGCCGGGGTGGCTGATGGAGCCCGGCGCAACGCTGTTGACGCGGATGCGGTCCGGCGCCAGTTGCGTGGCCATCGCCTTGGCGTGGGAGATGAGGGCCGCCTTCATGGCGTTGTAGCTGGGCAGGCCGCCGGACTCACGGCCCCAGATCGATGCCAGGTGGACGACGGCGCCGCCGCCGGCCTCCCGCAGGTGGGGGACCGCCAGCCTGGTCAGGCGCACGGCAGGCAGGAACAGGATGTCGAACGACTGCTCCCACACGGCGTCCTCATCCCCCGGAGCGGAGAAGTGGATCGAGTTCACCAGGGCGTCGATGCGGCCGAACTCGCCTGCGGCAGCCCGCACCAGCCGCTCCGCGTCCTCGGCCCGCGTGAGATCGCAGGGGACGGCGAGCACGCGGACGCCGGCGGCCTCCACCTCGGCGGCGGCCTCTCGCAGCGCCTCTTCGCCCCTCGCCGCTAGCGCCACCCGGCAGCCCTCGGCGGCCAGCGTCAGCGCCACCGCCTTGCCGATGCCGCGAGAGCCGCCGGCGACGATCGCCACCTTATCGCGGAGACCTAGGTCCATGTGCGGGGTTTGGTCGTTTTCGGGCGATCAGGTTCGGTGTATGGTCGTTTTTCGCGAAAAGTTGCGTTGGGGGCGGGTTTCAGATAGGCGCACGGGCGACATGTTTGGTTGTTTTCCGACGAGCGCAGGACGGCGGTTGCGCGGGGCATAGCGGCTCCTTCGACAGGCTCAGGACAGGTCTATCGTAGGGGAAACGGGCGAGAAGTCAAAGGCCCTCACGCCGGCGGGCGCGGCGGCTCCGGCCGGTCGCCGGCGGCGTAACGGCGTAACCCCTCCACCATCGCCGGGTCGGCCAGGCTCGCCTCGTGGACGCGGCGCTCCAGCTCCAGCCCTTCCGGCAGGCTGAGCGACAGCCCCTCGATGGCGGCACGGCGGTCGTTGCGCAGGCTGAGCTGCGGGTAGCTCGATATCGCCTTCGCCAGCTCCAGCGCCCGCTCCAAGGCGCCGCCCTCCGCCACCACCTCCTGCACCAGCCCCATGCGCAGCGCCTGTTGGGCGTCGATCATGACGCCGGTCTCTATCAGGTAGAGGGCGTTCCCTAAGCCGACGATGCGGGGCAGCCGCTGCGTGCCGCCGTCCAGCAGGGGCACGCCCCAGCGACGGTTTAGCACCCCGAAATGCGACGTCTCATCCGCGATGCGGAAGTCGCACCAGCAGGCCAGCTCCAGACCGCCGGCCAGGCAGTAGCCGTTCACCGCGGCGATGGTCGGCTTCTCCAGGTCGGTGATGCGGGAGAAGCCCATCGGCCCGGACTCCTGCGCGGCCGGGCGCGCCATCAGGCTGGCGCTGCCCTTGAGGTCGGCGCCGGCGCAGAAGGCGACATCGCCCGCCCCGGTGAGGATGAGCGCGTCCAGCGAGTCGTCGGCGCGGAACGTCTCCACCGCCTCGAACAGGAGCGCCGCCGTCTCGCCGTTCACGCAGTTGCGGACGTCGGGCCGGTTGATCGTGACCACGAAGGCGCGGTCGCGGGTCTCGGTGAGGACTACGGGCATGGCCAGCCTCCTTTCGGCAGCGGCCACAGATTATCACAGATGGACAGCGGAGAGAGGAGCGCTGTATGCTCTCGACATCGAAGATGGAGGTATGCTATGGCCCACCAAGGCGATGTGATCGAGAACCCGGTCACCGGGGAGCGAATAGTCTTCCGGAAGACCGCACAGGACACGAACGGGGAGCTGTTGCAGTTCGATCTGTTCCTCAAGCCCCATGGGTTCGTGCCGGTGGAGCACATCCACCCGCGGCAGGAGGAGCGCGTTGAGGTCGCCTCGGGCTTAGTACGCTACCGGCTGGGCGGGAAGGAAGAAAGTCTCGGCGCCGGTCAGGCAGCGGTTCTTCCCCCAAACATTCCACATACGTTGTGGAACGATACGGATGATGATGCTCACCTCATCATGGAGGTGCGGCCCGCATTAAGCATGGAGGCCGTTCTGGAGACGCTATTCGGACTGGCTCGAGATGGGAAAACGAACAATAAGGGCATGCCCAACCCGTTGCATGGCGCGCTCCTAGCCCGCGAGTATGACCTCTTCCTGGCCGGGCCTCCAATCCCCCTACAGAGAGCGGGCGTGGCGGTCCTCGCACCCCTCGCCAAGCTACTGGGCTACCGGACACGCTACCCGCAGTACAGCGGGGACTAGGCCTGCGAGCGGGGGCCGTACCTTCCGCGCACCCAGTCCGCCCAGGTCACCTGACCGTACTTGCCCTCCGGCGTGGTGTTGAACCCTTGTCGGAACCCGGCCGCAACGTTTCCCGGCAGCGGCAGGCGAACGACGCGACGGCGCAGCCCGCGTATCTCCGCCCACGCCCGTGCCAGCTCCCCCAGCGTCTGCACCTCCGGGCCGCCAAGGTCAGGCAGGCGGCCGGCCGCGCCCTCGGCGGCGTACTCCGTCAATCGGTCCGCCACCTCGCCGGGGTCGATGGGCTGGAAGCGGAAGTCGGTAGGGACCAGGCCGAGCGGGAAGCGGAGGAGCGCCCGGAGCTGCATATCGATGAGGGTGTGAAACTGTGTCGCTCTTAAGATGGACCAGGGTACGCCCGCCTGCTCAACGCGGGCCTCCGCCGCCAGCTT
>CAJXNA010000047.1 GCA_913056415.1 uncultured Chloroflexota bacterium
GCGGCGGGCTAGTCGGCCTGGGCGGGGGCGGTGGCCTCGGGCGCCGGCGGCGGTTGGCGTTCGCGCCGGAGGATGGGCGACCAGAGGGCGAGGAGGGGGAGGGCGAGGACGGCGATGAGGGCGCCGCCGGCCCAGAACGCGGTGGCCAGGGAGGCTCGTTCGGCCAGGAGGCCCAGCAGGGGGGCGCTGGGGATAAGCACGGCGGCCCGGATCAGGTTGGTGAGCGAGATGACGGTGGCCCGATGCTCTGAGGGGACGCGGCGGTTGAGGTAGTCGGTGATGGCGGGTTGGGAGAGGAAGACCACAAGCGCCATGAAAGGGAAGGCGATCTGGGCGTAGACGGAGTCCCAGAGGGCGAGCATAGCGTATGAGGCGAGAAGGATGGCGGGCATGAGGTAGAAGGTCTGCCGTTCGCCGAGGGCGGTAACGATGCGGTAGGCGGCGACGGCGCCGATGATGCCGGCGATTCGCGCAGGCGTCTGCCAGAGGCCGACTGCGCCCAGGCTGATGTCATGCTCGCGCAGAAACGGCTGGAAGAAGAAGATGGGGGCGAGGCTGCCGATGCTGATGAGGCCGAAGTAGAGGACGGCGTATCGGACGGCGGGGCGGCGGCGCACGATATCGATGCTGTCGGCGATCACCTGGCGGTAGCTGAGGCGGTGTCCGGTTCTCGCCTCGGGTGCGGGCTCGGTGAAGGTGACGGCGACGAGCACGGCCAGGGCGGCGATGCCGCCGCTGAGGATGATGGGGAGGGAGAGGTTAGTAGCGGCGGCCACGGGGGCGCCCAGGAGGGTGCCCGCCAGGGCGGCGACGGTGAACATGCCCCAGGCGCGGCCGTAGATGCGGGGGTAGTCGTCCTCCCGGCCCAGCGCTTTCAGGGAGTCGTACAGGAACGCCGACTCGGTCCCCATCAGGAACGAGAAGCCGACGCCCCATATGAGGTAGGAGACGAGGATCAGCTCGAACGAGGTAGCGAGGCCGAACAGGGTGACGGCGGCGCTGAGGGCGCAGGCGGAGGTGATGAGCGTCGGCTTGCGACCCCATCGGTCGGCGATGGCGGCGGCGGGGAGCTGGAGAGCGATGATGCTCAGCCAGAAGGGCACGTCTATCAGGGTGACCTGCCCCAGGGTGAGGCCGCGCTCCTCCGTCAGGTAGATGACCCATATGGGCCACCAAAGCTGGAAGTTCAGCAGGAACTGGAACAGGTAGAACTTCCTGATGTTAGCTTGATAGCGGGTGGCAAGGCGCGAGTCTAGGGGGGACCCAGGGGACCCCTGCAAGCGGGACCTCCTTCTGTACGCCGGTGGTGTGGACTGGGACGGCTAGCCTGCCGCCGGCAGGCACGCTTAGCTTACCGCAGGTCTAGGGCGAGGAAGAAGTGAGAGGGCTGCTTAGAAGCTAAGGTCAAAGAAGAATAGCCCGGGGGCCAGGCCACCTATTTGCGCTCCCCCTGTGGAGCTCACCTCGCCGATGTTGGCGAGAACACCCATCACTACGGCGAAAACGGCAAATCCCGCGAAGTTTGCCACCAGGATCTGGCGCGGCTCTGCGCTGGACGCAGATTCAGTAGCGAAGTAAGTAAGCAGCACGGCACAGGTCATGGAGAAGACGCCAAATGGGATAGAGAAACCGACGACGGCGATGAGGATGCTGATCCCTACCGGTGCGAAGGCGAAACCCATTGTGCGGATCAGCTCGGAGAAGTCGACGCGTGCGCCGTAGGCCCGCGCCAGCACTTGGAACACCAGGTATACCCAGATGAACCAGGCCAGGGTCTGGAGGATGCTGCCAACGACGAGGGACTTGATGAAGACCTCGGTGGCCTCCACCTCACCCCATTGGACGGCCCAGAGCCAGGAGCCTATCCCTGCCATGACGCTGGCGCCGAAGACGATTACGATCGCGCTGGGAGTGGCGGAGGGTTCGGAACGGATCTCGTCGAAGATGGTCACGTCAAGGCGGATCAGCCTAACCAGCCAGCCGCTGACGCTGTGGAGGTTGCTAGTCTGGTAGCTCATCTGTCGCTCCCCTCGGCGGACCTGCCCGCCGGCAGGCAGGCTCAGGTCGCATCCGCATCTGGCGCCCGTTATGGAGGGTCTGCACCATTTCTTTATAAGCCATTTCCGTAGTAGCTGGTTACAGCTACCTAGCTTGACTCCTTCTCCTATTAACGCAAGGGACGCTTAGCAGGTATACCGGTGCGACGCGGGAAACGCTGAGGTGTATCTGAGGCCTTGCGGACAATCACCAGAGTAGGCGACGTCTCAGCACCGGGGATATGGAGGGGGTGAATCGATTCGACGTGGCCGCCGCAGGCCCGTAGGGCGGCGGCGGCCTCTCTCACCTCGCGTGGGGCGCCGCTTCCCTTGGGAGCGGCGAGCACGCCGCCGAGCCGGAGGAAGGGCAAGGTCAGCTCCACCAGGGTGGGCAGGGGGGCGACGGCGCGGGCCAGCACCAGTTCGTACGCTTCGCGGTGTTCGGGGTTGTGCGCCACCTCTTCGGCGCGATCGTTGACCACGGTAACCCGCTCCAGGCTGAGCCTCTGCACCAGGCGTTCGAGGAAGGCGGCGCGCTTGGCGTTCGCCTCCAGCAGGGTGAGCCTCAAGGCCGGACGCACGATCTTGATGGGCAGGCCGGGGAAGCCGGCGCCGCTGCCGATATCGATGGCGGTTTTTCCCAGCGCATCTATCTCTTCAAGGGCGGCGAGCAGCGCCAAGGGCTCCAGAAAGTGGCGGCGCTGCACCGCCTCCGGGTCGGTGAGAGCGGTGAGGCGCAGATGGGGCCGAGCCGCTTTCAGTTCGTCCAAATAGGTACGGAACTTTTTCAGCTGGCTTGGCCGCAACCCAAATCTTAACCGTTTTGCACCATCAGCGAGGATTCTCATGCTGTAACGGCTGTCAATTTGGGCTCGTCTAACTTTATGCAAACAGGAAGGCGAGGAGCGCTGGCCTGGAAACCGAACTCCCCGCCAAAGAACACGCCTGGGCTTTTGGCCCTTAAGCGCAGCTGGATTATAGCACGTGGAAAGTCCCACAGGACTATTCGAGAAGGCGTTAAGACGTCCTCTCCTCATAGCGTTGTTGGCCTTCGTCATAGCGGTCGTAGCGGCTTTCGCCGTGGCGGGGATGCCCAGGGGCGCCGAGGCGGACCCTGCCATAGATGGGGAAGAGCAGGCTTTCCTGGGTCTTATCAATAGCTACCGGGCGCAGAACGGCTTAGGCACCCTCTCCCTCAACACTGAGCTCAACAACGCCGGCGACTGGATGAGCAACGACATGGGGGTGAATGACTACTTCAGCCACACAGACTCCCTGGGCCGGGACCCGTTCCAGCGCATGGCCGATTTCGGCTACAGCTACAACACTTGGAAGGGCGAGAACCTGGCGGCGGGCGTGGAGACGGCGCAGGCCGCATTCGATATTTTTAAGGGCTCGCCTGGGCATAACGCTAACATGCTGAATGAGAACTTCACGGTGATCGGCATCGCGCGGGCCTACGGCGCCGGCTCCACTTATGGCTGGTACTGGACGACGGACTTCGGCGGGCAGGGCTCAGGGCTGCCCCCTGCTGACCCCGCGCCGCCGCCGGCCGCGCCGGTTCCTACGCCCGTACCTACGCCTGTACCCACGCCTGTACCTACGCCTGTACCCACACCGGTTCCGACTCCTGTGCCCACCCCCTCGCCTACACCTGTCCCGCCGCCCAGCCAGGAGGTCATCGAGTCAGCGCTCAGCGCTTATTTGCAGAAGCTGAGCGTGACTGGAGTGCAGGACTCCGTTCTGCGGACCGTCTCCTACTTTGCAGAGCGATACCTTGTGGTCAGCAACGGATTGCTGGCTCTGGAGACTGATGGGGATGAGGAGGAGGGGGATTTCGAGGTCAGGCTGGCCGACGTCAGGATGGGTGGGCCGTGGCTGGCGGCGTCTAAGTCCTAGCTTCCGCCGGCGGCCTGACCGGAGGCCAGATCCAGCACCCTCTCCGCCCGCACGATGACGCGGTGGCTGTAGTTTCCGCCGATGGGGTTGCTGTAGTCTTTCTGCCAGGTGCCGCCACAGGTGATAAGTGTGAGCACGTCCTTGGACGTGGCGTCCATAACATCGACAACGTTGGGGTCGTCGTAAGCGGTCGCCACGTTGCCGGTCACCCTGTATCGGAGCTGGTTACCATCCTCTAGATCTAGCGTTATCTGGTCGCCGATCTGGAGCTCGCGAAGGTGGTAGAAGACGCCCTCAACGGGCATGCCCCAGTAGTACCAGTCTACGTGGCCGGAGAACACGGCGTTGCTGCCGCGGCCGGGAGGGGCGCTGAAGCTGTACCACGCCACCTCATCGCCGGCGTTGGGGACCTCCGGATAGTTGCTGGCGTCCAGCCCCATGGTGAGGACGGAGGCGTCCACTCCGATGCTGGGGATGCCGATGCGGGTGGGCGCCGGAGTGTCCGGTTCGCTCAGCGCCTCCGAATCAGCGGCAGGGGCCGCTTCGTGTTCCTGGAGGATCTCCTCCAGACTGCCCTCGCTGGGCAGATCGACGTTATCGTCGCTCAGGGCGACGAAGATGCTGACCAGCCCGGCGACCAGAAGCGAGGTTGAGGCGAAGAAGACCAGGCCGGTGATAGCCAGGCGTCGGTTGATACTGCTGAGGCGTTCGCGCATCGAATCAATATAGCGGCCAGTCATTGGGGCGGATGACCGCTTCTCTATTATACGACTATATGGCTATACGGCTGAGGGGCGGCGGCAGATTTCCACAATAGTAACTTTTCCATATAGGGTGGCGTTCTACCATTTGACGGGGAAATAGGGTATCATACTGGGGCAACCACCTGGGCAGCCGTTAGCAGGGGGCTGAGTGGGAGGGATGTCCCGTGAGCCCTAGCCTGGATGTTCATGGCGAGCGCGCAATAGTCGACGCCGCCATTGTCGGCGACGAGGCCGCGCTGGCTGAGTTGTATAATCTCTATTTTCCCCGAGTGTACCGTTACATCATTGCCCGTATGGGCAATCCATACGACGCGGAGGACCTCACGGAGGAGGTGTTCCTGCGAGTGCTGGACGCCATCGGGCGGTTCCAGTGGCGGGAGGCGCCGTTTTCCGCCTGGCTGTTCCGCATCGCGCACAACGCGGTGATCAGCCAGCGCCGGAAGGAGGGGGCGCGAGGACGCCCGTCCCCGCTGTCAGAGGCGCTGCCGGTGGACTCGCAGGGGCCGGAGGAGATGGTAGCGAATCGGCTGGCCTTGAACGAGGTCATGAAGGCGGCGGACACGCTTCCTGAGGCGCAGCGTCGGGTGATCGGCTACCGATTCGCCGCCGGGCTGACGGTGGCGGAGACGGCGCGGGCGATGGGTAAGGGCGAGGGGAACGTAAAGGTAATACAGCACAAGGCGATAGCAAAGCTAAGGGAGATGCTCACCCAGAGGCCAAAAGTTCATGGGGAGAAGCGAGTTTGAGGAGATCTTTGAGGAGTGCCTTTCGGCGTTGCTGGAGGGCCGAAGGAGCATTGAGGAAAGCCTCTCCTTATACCCCGCTTGGAGGGGCCGCCTAGAGCCTCTGCTCAGGGCCGCTGAGGAGATAGCGGCCGGCCTGAACGAAGTCCCGCCTCCGCATGTCAAGGAGCGCGGCCTTCAGCGCTTCCTGGAAGCAGCCCGCATGAGGCGTCGCCTGCAACGGATTCTGTCGTTTCAGGCGGAGAGAACGCCCTGGTGGCGCTGGGCCTCGGCCGGCCTCGCTGCGGCGGTCGTCATTGGCATGCTGGCGCTGATGAGCGTGACCCTGATGGCGGAGGATGGCGAGAGGCTCAGCCGGGTAAGCGTCAGCGTCAGCCCTTACTTCGCTATGGAGAGGAGCGCTGCTCGCGCGGCTCCGGTGCGGACTCCTCTGGAGGTGGTGCAGGAGCGGGTGGCTGTCCTGGAGGATTCGGTTCGGGATGGAGAGTCGGTGGGGGTGGCGTTTCTGGAGGCGCTGGAGGAGGCCGACAACGATCTAGCGGCGGACCTGGACAGCCCCGAAGATATAGCGCTCATGGAGCGGGTGGCGGCGGTCTCAGTAGCCAGCAGGCAGTACGAGCTGCTTCAGAAGCTGCAAGGGCAGTCGTCAGGAGAGCAGGCGCGGGCCGTAGAGGCGAGCCTGATGGCGGCGGAGGGGGTGCTGGAGAAGCTTGGGGCCACGCCGACGCCATCGCCTGAGCCGACAGCCTCACCTTCGCCCACGCCAACGCCCGCGCCTACTCCATCTGCTGAGGGCACGGCTGCGCCTTCGCCGACGCCGGCCGAGTAGACGCTCTCTATCGGGACTCATTTGACAGTGCTGGCGGGCGGCCATAGAATCAAAACCCCACCATGTCTACGGTTTCGCTTCTGGAAGCAGCGACGCGGTACGTTTCGTCGCTGGCGAAAAGCGCTAGCGCCTCGGCTCAGGCGGAGGTGAACCGGTTCGTACGCTGGTACGGCGCGAGCCGCCTCACCGGTGATTTGCGGGGCCACGACATCTCGCTGTACGGCGAGGAGCTGGGTGCGGCCACAGCGGAGGCGAAGCGGCGCGCAGACCAGGTGCGAGGATTCCTCTCCTACCTGAAGAAGGAGGGGATGACGCCGACCAATCTGGCGCCTCACTTGAGGCTGAAGAAGAGCGCTAAGGGCGCTGTCACCCGCTCCGTGAAGCAGCGGATCGTTGAGGTCACGGCTGAGGGGCACGAGGCGTTGAAGGGTGAGTTGGAGGCGCTGAAGTCGCAACGGCCTCAGGTGCGGGAGGAGATCCGGCGGGCGATGCTGGACAAGGACTTCCGCGAGAACGCCCCTCTGGATGCGGCCAAGGATAAGCAGGCGCACCTGGAGGCGCGCATCCGGGAGATAGACGAGACGCTGAAGTATGCCGTGATAGTGAAGAAGGTGGACGGCGCCGGCTCACTGGTGGGAGTGGGGAGCACAGTAGAGGTGACGAACCTGAGCTCCGGCGCTTCGCTGCGCTACATGATTGTGGGGGTGAACGAAGGGAATGCCGCCGAGGGTAAGATCTCCAACGTATCCCCCATCGGCAAGGCGCTGCTGAAGCGGAGAGAGGGCGAGGAAGTGAAGGTGGACATCCCTGCCGGCGTGCTGCGGCTGCGGATCGAGAAGATCGAGGGCTAGAGTCTAGATACGCTGGTCTATCGGCACGTACTCAAGGTTGTCCGGCCCTTCGTACTCAAGGAGCGGCCGGATGAGCGTATTGTCCTCCCATTGCTCCAGTACTTGAGCAGCCCAGCCCGGTACGCGGCCGATGGCGAACATGGGCACGAAGAAGTCCTCCGGGATTCCTAGCAGGTAGTAGACGGCGCCGGCGTAGAAGTCCACGTTGACGTTGACGCCGCGCTCAGCCAGGGGCGCCATCGCCTCGTGGATGGCGGTGAGGATGCGGAACCACTTGGGCTGTCCCAGCTTGTCGCCCAGCTCGCGCGCGCGGTCTCGCATATGGCGGGCGCGGGGGTCCTCTACGCGGTAGACGCGGTGGCCGAAGCCGTTGATCTTTTCGCCATGCTCGCGCTTGCGGGCGATGAACGCCTTGGCGTTCTCAGGCTCACCGATCTCCTGGGCTAGATGCATGACGGCCTCGGCGGCGCCGCCATGGCGGGGGCCCTTGAGGGTGCCGATGGCGGAGACGATGGCAGCGTGCATGTCGGCCAGGGTGGAGGCGGTGACGCGGGCGGCGAAGGAGGAGGCGTTGGAGCCGTGCTCGACGTGAAGGATGAGGTCAACGTCTATGGCGCGGGCCGCTTGGGGATCCGGTCTCTGGCCGTGCAGCATGTACAGGAAGTTGGCGGCCAGCGAGAGGTTAGGGTCAGGCGCTACGGGCTCGTCGCCGCTGCGGACGCGGTGGTGGGCGGCGACGATGGCCGGCACCTGGGCGGTGAGGCGCACAGCCTTGCGCAGGTTCGCTTCAGTCGACATATCATCGACGTCGGGGTCGAAGGCGGCGAGGGCGCTAACGGAGGTGCGCAGGACGTCCATAGGGTGGGCGGCGCTGACCTGGCGGATGACCTGGATGATGGTGTCCGGAATGGTACGGGCGTCTCTTAGCGCGGCCATGAACTGCTCTAGCTGGGGGGTGGTAGGCAGGTACCCGTACCACAGGAGGTAGGTGACCTCCTCGAAGGTTGACCGTTCGGCCAGATCGTGGATGTCGTAGCCGCGATAAACGAGCCTGCCGGCCTCGCCGTCGATCATACACAGGGCGGTCTTGTCGACGACGACGTTCTTGAGGCCGCGGGCGATGGGCCGGGTGGTGGTGCTTTCGGTCATGGGGCAACTCCTTGAAGATGGCTGAAAATAGAGAAGCCCGCTGGGCCGTTGGCCAGCTTGGGCGGGGTGCTATACGTGATTCCTCTTGCCATTATAGCTGTAGACTATACCCAGGCTATTATAGGCAGCCGGTCAGCCTCGTGTAAAGAATACGATGCGAAGGCTTGTAACGATTGCGTTAAGTGTGTGAGGAATCTAACCGCATGCCAATCGCGTATCTATTTTCGGGAACACTGAGATGTGATCCCCCTCCGAGGTCGCGGGCTGGAGGCACGAACCTAGGACGGGCGATGTGGCTGAAGGCTTCCACCCGCGGCCGTCTTATTAAGGTGACGGGATGGCAGTGATGAGTGTGGGTCTGAAGACACGGCTACTATTCGCCTCCGCTGTAGCAGCCTTGATCGCCGTTGCCTGTGTGGGTGGCGGTGGTGGGGACGGCGATGGCGATGGCGAGGATACGTCCGCGGATGGTCTGACTTTCGATGACCTGGGCCTGGACGACAGGATACCTTTGTATACGGAGAGCTGGAACACAGACTGGACCAAGCGGACTATCTCCCTGTCCGAGTTGGTCGCGGGGATCCAGCGGCCGGACCCGCGGGATGTGATCCAGCCCATCGACGATCCGCAGTTTGATACGGTGGAGGAGGCCACCCAGTGGCTGGTGGACAGGGAGCCGGTCGTCGTGTTGGAGCTGGAGGGCGAAGCGCGGGCCTATCCTCTCCGCATCCTGACCTCGCATGAAGTTGTGAACGATGTGGTGGGGGACCGCTCAGTTGTGGTGTCTTACTGCCCCTTGTGCAACAGCGCGGTCACGTTTGACCGCGAGCTGGATGGGAAGGTCCTCCGGTTCGGGGTGTCCGGGCTGCTACGCAACAGCGACCTGGTGATGTGGGACCGCCAGACGGAGTCTCTGTGGCAGCAGATCACCGGTGAGGCGATAGTGGGCGAGCTGGCCGGTACAGAGCTGGAGTTCATACCTTCGCCGATCCTGGCCTGGGAGGACTTCAAGGCGCAGTTCCCAGACGGGAAGGTACTGTCCCGCGACCAGGGCATCTTCCCGCCGGAGCTGTACGATAATCAGCCCTATGCGGGCTACGATTCCTCCACGCAGCCGTTCCTGTTCCGAGGCACCACCGACGACCGCTACCCGGCGATGGAACGCGTGGTGGCGGTGAGGATCAGCGGTGAGAACAAGGCTTACCCGTTCAGCGTGATCTCCGAGGAGAGGGCGGTGAACGATGATGTTGCGGGTACACCTCTCCTGGTAGTATTCGGGGCTGACGATACGGCCTCCGTGCTGGACACAGGCGACGTGAGGACGGGGCGCGGGGTGGGCGTAGGGCTGGCGTTCGAGCGGACCGTGGGCGGCCAGGTGCTCACTTTCGACGCTGAGGGAGAGGACCGGTTCGTTGACCGGGAGACCGGGAGCACCTGGGACCTGTTCGGCAACGCTACGGAGGGACCTCTGGCCGGGGAGGAGCTGACGCCTGTGGTCAACACCAATGAGCTCTGGTTCGCCTGGGCGGCGTTCAACGCCGATTCCCCGGTCTACACCGGGTCCTCAAGCAGTTCGACTACCGGCTACTAGCCCGGTCGCAGGATCTTCGGCAGCATCTCCTCGGGCCCCGAAGGCACCGTGAAGTAGTCGTTGATCTCAATCTGGTCCACGCCGACGGTATATCGCCAAGTGCGGATGCCAACGACGGGCACCTTGAGGTCTCGACTGAGCTTCCGCGCGAGGTCACCCTCACCGACGGGCACGTAGAGGTAGAGAGGCGCCAGTTGGGCGAAGGGGAGCCAGCGTCGTAGCGCCACCTCCTCGCTGACCGTCTCGGCGGTCTCCACCTCGCCGATGATCTTGGCGTAGTTCTCGGGGTTCTGGACGACGACGATGTCAGGATAGGCGACGGCGTCATCAGGCATAGCAACGCCCATTGAGCGCTGGGGGATGTTGGAGTAGGTCTTGTAATCCCGGTAGCGGTCAGTGGGGAAGCCGAAGCGGGCCTCGGCGATGTCTTTTAGGGCTCTGGCGTGGGCGGCGGCACGCGATTCGGACAAGGTGGCGATGCGCGGCTCGTAGGGCCGGGGCTGGCCGGGCGGGCGCACGCGACCGAGAAGCAGGAATTGGGGCAAGCCAGCCCTCAGGCCGGCGGCGAAGCGGGCGACGGGGTCCGTTTTGGGTTCCTCTACGTCGTCAGCTTGTTGGGTCACGTTCGTCCTACTCCAGGCTGATGGTGCCGGTCATGTCTGTGGGAGCCGTTAGAAAGTATTGACCAGGAAGGCCGCCAAACGCAAGGCCGTAGGTTGGCCGAGTCTGCTCGCCTTACTTGACACTGGCTTCGCGCTTGTGATAATTGGTACAAGAAGTTGGTGGCGACTGGCGGCGATGGATCCTTCGGGCGGGCACCTGAACTCCCACAACTGTCGTAGAAGTAGAATTGGGACGCCCATGTGCCTATTGCAGTCGCTACCGGCGGCGGCTTCGCGGTGGTCAGATGACGGATGGGAGTGAATGCTGAAAGCTATTACCTCGGCGGCGTCCGGTGAACGGGGCCTTGCCGCCTGGCTGAACCGCCTCCGCCTCCTGCTCGATGTCCGCTACCTGGCTTTGCTAAGCGTCATCGCCACGTACGCCCTCATCGTCCTGGGCGGCACGGTGCGAGTGACCGATTCCGGTC
>CAJXNA010000048.1 GCA_913056415.1 uncultured Chloroflexota bacterium
GGGGCGGTCTTGGACGCCGTGGGCTCGCGGCGGGCCGCCCTCTTCGGGGCTTCGGAGGGGGGGTCTCAATGTGCTCTATTTGCAGCTACCTGCCCGGAACGCATTCGGGCGCTCATTCTCTACGGAACGGTGGCCACCCAAATATGGAGTCCAGAGACGCCGTGGGGGATACCTGATGAGGCGTTCGAGGCCTTCACGAAGATTGTCGAGCAGCAATGGGGCGAACCGGTTGGCCTTCCTCTGTTTGCCCCCAGCATGGTTGGGGATAAGCGTTACGAGGAGTGGTTCGCCCGTCTGCTCCGCCTGGCAGCCAGCCCCGCCGACGCCATCGCCATCCTTCGCATGCTCCGCGAAATTGATATCCGGCATGTGCTGCCCAGCATCCATGTTCCCACTCTAGTCATCCAGCGGGCCGAAGACCGGGCAGTGCAGGTGGAGAATGGCCGCTACATCGCCGGGAGGATCCCGGGAGCCAAATATGTAGAGCTCCCCGGTACCGACCATTTTGTTTACCTGGGCGACGCCGATGCCATCCTGGACGAGGTGCAGGAGTTCCTCACCGGTGTGCGACCGGCGGCGGAGCCAGACCGCGTCCTGGCCACCGTCCTGTTCACGGACATCGTCGGCTCCACCCAGCGGGCCGCCGAGCTGGGGGACCGCCGCTGGCACGACCTGCTCGACAGCTACTACGGCCTGGCGCGGAGAGAGCTGGAGCGCTTCCGCGGCCGCGAGATCAAGACTACCGGCGACGGCTTCCTGGCCACGTTCGACGGCCCCGCCCGCGGCATCCGCTGCGCCTGCGCCGTCAGCGACTCCGCCACGCAGCTTGGGCTCGCCATCAGGGCTGGCCTCCACACCGGCGAGTGCGAGATGATGGGCGAAGACGTGGGCGGCATCGCCGTGCACATCGGCGCCCGCGTGGCGGCAGAGGCCGCGCCCGGGGAGGTGCTGGTCTCCAGCACAGTGAAGGACCTGGTGGCCGGCTCGGGCCTGCAGTTCGAGGACAGGGGCTCTTATCGCCTCAAGGGTGTGCCTGAGGAATGGCGCCTGTTCGCCGTAGAACTAGATAGCGGTTAGGCCTGAATTCACCGGCTGTTCACCCATATTATCCCTGGCTTAACTGTTGCGCCGCCGCCCCAGTGCAATACTGAACACGGGCAGTGATGGCTACCCCAGAAGCACAACCGCAGGAATGCCCCAAGTAGTTTGCGGAAGCATATTACTAGAGGCGCACAACTACGAGGTGTCAATCGCCCGTTAAAGATAAGCCGATTCCCTCATCGAAAGAGTGTAACAGCTTTGCCTATCTCAGCGTCTATTGTTCGTCCTAAATCCAGTGCTAGCCCTCGGTCTCCCCGAAGGCCATCGGCCAAACCCGGCCTGGCAGGCGCCGAGGATCGAAGGAAGGGGCGAATGCGTACCACTCTAGCCGGAAGAACGAACAGCGCAGCAGCAGCAGCAGCCACTAGGGGCCAGGCCCGGGACCGCCGCTCTCCTCCCGCCCCCGCCAGCGCGAGAGGCCTCCAGCTCAGCGAGTTCGCCGAGCTGTACGATCAGTACTTCCCTAAGGTCTTCGCTTACGTCTACGGACGGGTCCAGCACAAGGAAGCTTCGCTGGACATCGTCTCGGACGTCTTCGAAAAGGCGTTCGTCAAGAAGCAGTCCTTACGGTCCATGGAGGCCTTCGGTTCGTGGCTGTTCACGATCGCCCGCAACGAGGTCGCTTCCCACTGGCGCAAGGAGAAGCCCGCGGCCAAAGCCCTTCAAGACGCCGCCTGGCACAACGAGCTGAACCAGCAGCCGGCCAGCCCTGAGGACACTCTCCTTCATCGCGAGCGGCTCAGCCACCTGGTCTCGCTCCTACGCCAGCTTCCGCCGCGAGAGCAAGAGATCATCTCCCTCAAGTTTGATGCGGAGCTCACCAACCGTGAGATATCCAACATCCTCAACACCAGCGAGGTGAACGTACGCGTCACTATCTTCCGCGCCCTCCGCAAGCTGCGGGAGCGCATGGCGCAGCAGCAAGAAGCTCGTTAACTATGCGTGACGAGGATCGGGCAGACAAGCTGGCCAAGGCCATCGAGGAGATGGTCCAAGGCCGCATGCCCGAGGGGCTTGACGACGAAGAGCTTGACGAGCTCCTGCAGATAGCCAAGATCCGGTTTGACGCCGGCCAGTTGGCGGCCAGGGCAGGCGCCGAGGCCCAGGCCGAAGTGCTGGAGCGCCTCATGGACCGTTTGGGTTCTCTTCAGGAGGGCGACAATCGCGAGCCCGACGGCCTTTCTACAGCCGGCGATTCCGCAGGGGAGATCGCGTCCGGCGATAGAGACCCCGAGCAACTGGATGTCCAAGAGCTACAGCACATCGTTGGCGTGCGGCACCGAATGGCGGAGCGCGCCGCCACCATCTCTGAGAGTCACCGTGAAGCCGTCTGGCAGCGTGTGCAGGCTCGCATTCAAGCCGAACAGTCAAAGAAGCGCGGCCTCTTCCGCTGGCCGTTCCGCCGGCGCGATCGAGAGGCCGATGATTTCGGCGCTGCCCTCGACCGCATGATCCTTGGCAAGCCCCTGTGGGAGGATCAAGACTCCAAGTTGGCAGACCTAATACACGTTGCGCGCGTCCGCCGCGCTGCCGCCGAGACGACCAACGCCGGCTTCATCGACCAGCAGGCACGGGTCTGGGCGCGCATTAGGCCGCGCCTTATGGCGCGCCGGAGCCCGTCTCGGCGCTCACCCATCTTCCAACATCATGGCTCAACGCCCTGGCCGAAGCTTGCCGCCGCCGGCGCCGTTATCGCCCTGGTCATCGCCACTCTGGGCCCCATACCAGCCACTGGCCTGGCGCACCACCCGGCTGCCGAGTTCGCGCGTTTCGTGGGCGGCCATATCGGAGTGGTCGAGACCTCGGCCCCGCCGACCGTGCCGCCGGTAACCGAGGTCATCGAAGGCAACAACACCACAGCTGCCCAAGCCAGCACCCTCCTAGGTCAGGCAGTGTACAAGCCCACCTCATTACCAGCTGGCTATCGCGAGGCCTCTTCTAGATACTTCCCCAGTGCGATCTTAGCGGAATCCGGCGGCGTGTTTGTCCTGGCCTATGAGGACTCCAGCATTACGGGGAGCCCCGAAACCATCCTCATCTTCCAGGAGCACACATCCAGTAGCAGCATCGCCGTGGAGCAGGGCTTCGCCCAGGACATACGGCTATCCAACGGCACCCCCGCCACCTGGATCAGCGGTACCTGGCGGCCCTCTGGCAGCACCCTTACCTGGGGCGAAGGCGACGCCTGGACCATCATCTTCGACCTCGGTGGACTGCGTACCGTTATCCAGGCCACGGACAGCAGCCTGCCCCTGCAGGACATCGTGGCCATCGCCGATGGCTTGGCGCAGCAGGCCACACCCGACTAAGGCATCGACCCCCTCGATACAAAGTGAGGCCCCGGGAATCCCGGGGCCTCACTTTTGGTGAAAATTCTGCGAGCCTACTCCAGGTCCTCCTTGATGCGTCTCTCCCGCAACAGTTCATACAGCAGGTTCTCAACCACCATCAGCAGTAGGAGCACCTGACGCTGCTGACGGCGGGGCATCTGAGCCAGCATGTGCAGGAGATCAGGGTCAACCTTCTCGGCCAGGGCGATGCGGTCCTCAGACAAGTCCGCCATGCCTAGCCCCGGGCTCTGGAAGCCCTGACACCGTCTCGGAGGCGGCGACCGACGGAGCGGCCGTTACCCGGCTTGCCCTGCGTTGTCAGCTCAACGGCCTTGCCGTCGTTGCCCTCTCCTTCTACCACAACCGTCTCCATACCCTGCAGCAGGAGCAGAAGCCGCCGCTGCCGGTCTCGAGGCAGTCGCCCCAGATACTGCAATAGTTCAGGGTCAATGTTGGACTCGTAGTCCTGGTATATCTGCCGAAGGGTCCGCACCGTCGGGTAGCCAGCCGCCTCGAACAGATCATCTGGATCCACATGTATCGCCTGTGCTACGCGAAGCAGCACGGCCGCGCTGGGGCTCTTCACGTCCCCGTTCTCCAGCTGCGAAAGGTATCCCTGGCTGACGGACGCGCTGCCCGCCAGTTGCCCCTGAGTAAGGCCGAACTCTTCTCGCAACTCCCGTATCCTATCTCCGAGTTTCATGAGCTTGCCCTCCGATAAGGGTCTGAACGATTGTCCATCGTCGCCTTGGCGGTGTCAACACTATCCAGTTGACCGCCAGACAGCAGCCGATTTATCAAGGTTTCAGATCGGCGGTTCCGGTACACGACCGTCACTCCTGATTGGCCAGAGTCAGCTGGTCACCCGTCTGCACCTGCGCCTTCTCCGCCGCGCCCGCATTCAACTCAAGGGCGCTATGAGCACCACCGAAAGCCATGGACGCCCGAAAAGGCTTCATCCGCTGCACCACCTTGACCACCTTTAGAGACCGGTCCAGGAACACAACATCGATGGTGAAGCGCATGAATGCAGTATGTATGGAAGAGCTGGGCCTTAGCAGGAGCCCGGCCTCCTCAGGAAGGCCCTTGCGGCCCATAAGGCCCCAGAAACGGGACCAGATGCCATCCGCCAGACGGACATCCTGAGCCACCACCGTGGCCTTAGTCTCGTTGATAACGCGCAGCATGGAGAACCCCGCTGATTCCACCAGAATACCAGAGTAACAGATCATTCTTCCGGCGGCTTCTACTTCACCCCAATAGCGGGCTCCCGCTCCATCCCTTCCAGGAATCGCAGCAGATACTGCTGCTGCTCAAGGGGAAGCCGGGCCAGGAAGCGCAACAGGTCCGGGTCAACGGGAGTCTCATACCCCGTCTCTGGCGCGGCGCTCAGAATCTCCGTGTAGCCGGCCGCCTCTAGCAGGCAGCGCGGATCCACGTGCAGCGCCTGTGCCAAACGAAATAGCACTGCAGCGCTTGGGTTCTGCACCTCATCGTTCTCAATCTGAGACAGGTAGCCCTGGCTCAGCCCCGCTTGCGACGCGAGCTGAGCCTGGCTCATTCTGATCTCCTCTCGGAGACCCCTGATCTTCAGCCCGAGACCCATTCCAACCACCTCTTTCATTACGACGCGAACGATGTGGCTATCCTGATAACTGCCGGGCCCAAGATCACAAGCATGAACGCTGGGAAGATAAACAGGACGAGCGGAAAGATCATCTTGATCGGCGCCTCGTGGGCGGTCTTCTCCGCCGCCTGACGCCGGCGCGTCCTCATCTGATCTGACTGCACGCGGAGCACCCGGGCTATGCCAACACCCAGCTGTTCTGCCTGAATGATCGAATTGATGAAGCCAGTCAGCTCGTCCACACCCAACCTGTCGGCCATCTCCGTCAGCGCCTCGCGGCGCATCTTACCCATTGCCACGTCTCGCAGCATGTTGGACAGCTCAATAGCTAGCGGCCCGCGGCTCTTCTCGGCCACACGGGCCAGCGCGGCATCCAATCCAAGTCCCGACTCAACACAGGTGGTCACCAGATCCAGCGCGTCAGGCAGAGCTTTGAGCACTTTCTTCTGGCGCACCTTTACGCGGCCCTTAAGCCAGGTGCCGGGAAGCATCCAGCCAACCACGCCGAACAGCAGCACCGCCCCCGCCTGCTGAACACCGATGGTGCCCCAGACGACGACGACGGAGATAAGTATGAAGCCCGACAGCAGGCCGACGCTGAGCATCCAGAACACCACGTAGGCGTTTACCGTCATCGGGTTTCCGGCCCTGAGAAGCTGTTTTTCAATGTTAGCCAGGACTCTTGCCGGCAGCACAGAAGTGGCCGCATTCGAAAGCGCCTCAATGCCCGGCGCCAGGACACGGTCTGCAAACGGGACACTAAGGTCCGCCTCCCCCTCCACAATCTCCACCGCCCGCGTCTTGAAATCCTGCATTCGTGTCTCCATTACCGAAGGAGAGCGACGCCCCAGTCCAAGCACCAAACTAACGATCGCCAGAAACACCAGGAAACCGATAATACCGATAAGCATGGTCAACCTCTAAACGTCTATCGCCAATATCTTCTTCATCGAAAAGGCGCCCAGGAACTCCAACACCACGGCGGCTAGAAGCATGGCTTGTCCTGCAGTCGTCGTGAACAGCAACCCTATGTAGTCAGGGCTAATTAGCGTAAACAACAACAGCATGACCACCGGCAAGCCGCCGATGACGATGCCGGTCATCCGCTGCTGGGAGGTGAGAGTCACGATCTCTCCCCGAATGCGCTCCCGCTCACGCATCGTGTAGGCGACGCTCTCCAGGACCTCCGCCAGGTTACCGCCCACGCTGCGCTGAATGTTGACCGCCGTGAGCACCATCTCCAGATCCGGACTGTCTATCCGGTCTCCCATCGCCTGGAGTGCGTCCTCGGCGCTCATGCCCAGGTTGGCGTCCCGGAGCATCCGCTTCAGCTCCGTGCCTAGCGGCGCGTCAAGCTGATTCGCCGTGAACTCAAAGCTTTGCATCAGCCCGTAACCTGATTTGAGAGAGTTCGCCACCATCCCGAGCATCTCTACCATTTGGCCATCGATCCTCTTGGCACGAGCACTTCTCTTGGAGCCGAGCCAGATGGCCGGCAGGCTGTAGCCAAGCAGCGCCAAGCCGAGCCCCAGGGCGATGGCAAGCACACCTGGGCTAAAGATAAACGGCACTACAAAGAACACTAGCGCCGCCACATAGCGGATTATGTAATATTCGCCCACCCGCAGAGGCACCCCTGCTCTCTCCAAGTTCAGCGCCACTTGCTCCGAGCCCCGGAGCTGCCCAATGAAGCTGCTCAGAATCGGCAGGCCGCTGTATGAACGCTGCCGCAGTACCGGCCCCTGTTGCTCATCCTGCTGCCTCTCCCCCGTCTGCCTCTCACCCGTCTGCCTTTCACTCCGAAACGTATCCAGCCGCTCCTCCATGGCGCTCTGACGAGAAGAGCGAAGCCCAACGACAAAGGAAAACACGGCCAGCAGGACCGTCATCGCGATTATGACAAGTAGGGCGTCCATCGCCTAGGCTCCCCTCCCCACCAGGAACACGCTCTCCGGCAACTGGATGCCGGCCTGGTCAAACCTCTCCGCGAAAGTGGGCCGGAGGCCGGTGGCCGCCAAGCGACCCATAATCCGTCCTTCCGAATCCACGCCAGTCTGATTGAACGTGAACAGGTCCTGCATGGTCACGATCTGGCCCTCCATGCCGATAATCTCGGTCACATGCGTCACCCGCCTCACGCCATCGCTGTGGCGCGCTAGCTGCACCAGGAGATGCAGCGCGGAGGCCACCTGTTCCCGGATCGCCTGGCTCGGTAGGTCCAGGTTGGCCATTAGAACCATATTCTCCACGCGGGCCAGCGCATCGCGCGGAGAGTTAGCGTGAACCGTGGACAGGGAGCCTTCATGACCCGTGTTCATGGCGTTCAGCATGTCGAACGCTTCCGGCCCGCGCACCTCACCGATGATGATGCGGTCAGGGCGCATACGCAGGGTGTTGCGTAACAGCTCACGCTGGCTGATCTCTCCCTTGCCATCGATGTTGGCGGGCCGCGCCTCCAGGCTCACAACATGCGGCTGTTGCATTCTGAGCTCGGTCGGGTCTTCGATTGTGATTATGCGCTCGCTCTCCGGGATGTAGGCGGAAAGCGCGTTTAGGAACGTCGTCTTGCCGGTGCCGGTACCACCAGAGATGAGGGTGTTCAGGCGGAGCTTGACGCAGGCCTTCAGAAACTGCGCCAATTCCGCCTCTATGGTGCCGGCCGTGACCAGCTCATCCATCGTCATCTTGTCTGCGCGGAACTTCCGGATAGTGACCGTCGGGCTCTTGGGTGATACAGGCGGGATGATCACGTTGACACGGGAGCCGTCAGCCAGACGAGCGTCCACCATCGGCGACGATTCATCCACCCGGCGTCCAAGAGGAGCTACGATCCTCTCGATAATCCGCTGAACGTGCTCCGCATCTCGGAAGCGGATATCGCTCAGATAGATGATGCCTTCCCGCTCAAAGTACACTTCGTCGGGGGCGTTCACCATCACCTCGGACACTGAGGGGTCACGAATCATCCCATCGATAGGCCCCAGCCCGACGACCTCGTCCACCACCCGCGCCACGATCTGATCGCGGGTGATGCCGCCCACGGAGGGCATCTCGCGTCGGAGCATAGTCTCCGTAGCCTGCTCCACCAGGCCTCGCCTCTCATCGGGCGCCATGGAGCTGATCTGGTCGGCGTCTAGCTCTTCAATCAGCATCTGATGCATCCTGAAGATCAGACCCTCCATGTCCTCATTGTGGCGGCCCGGAGTGCCCTTAGAGGGGGTGCTTTCCGATCTGGCCAATGGGCTGCCTTGGGAAGGGCTGCTTCCTGGTTGCCAGCTAGGCATCTCTCTACTCCACCTTCACTTCTGTCTGCTCTTCCGTTGCTGTTCCAAGAATGCGGCTGAAGAGGCCTTTGCCGCCCTGTTTCTGCTGCTGCTCTTGCTTCTGCTGAACGCCGCTGAGCGCGTAGGCCAGCTCCACCATGCTCACCGAAGCCTTGGATGTGGGCTTCGTCACCACCACCGGCATGCCCAGCTGGGTGGCGGTGCTGATATTCCGGTCATACGGGATGGACCAGAAGACCTCCCGGCCTAGCATTCGCTTGATCTCCTGAGGCTGAACGTTGCTAGCCTCGTTGGTGGCGTTAATCAGAAGCTTTATCTTGTCCTGGGGAAAGTTCCAAGAGCGGAGCATATCTATCGCCAAGAGGGTGTCCTTTAGGCTGGCCATATCCACAGTCGCCACCAGGAGCACCAGCGTGGCCAGCTCCAGCGCCCGCGCTACGATGTCGTTGAACGTGCCCGGCGTGTCCAGGATCACGTAGTCGTACGTCTGCGCCAGCAGCGTTATAACGCGCTCAATGTGGCCGGCGTGGACGCTCCGCCAGTCTGTAGGCCGAACCGGCGCCGGCAGAACCGTCACCCCGGTGTTATGGGTGTAGAGACAGTCCTGCAGCATCTCCCGGTTGATCTCTTCCTCCGGTAATGCCAGATCGGCGATGCTGCGCTCCACCGGTATGTCCATAAGGATGGCCACGTCACCGAATCGGGTGTCCAAGTCGACAAGCACGACCGACTGGCCAGTCTTCTGCACCAGGGCTGTGCCCAGGTTGGTTGAAATAGTAGTCTTGCCGATACCGCCCTTGGCGCCGAACACCGTCAGCACCGTGCCGCAGGCCAGCGGTTCCTCCACCTCACCCGAGATACGCGCTTGCTTCCGTTCCTCCTGAGCCAGCACGTCATAGATAGACTTGACCAGCTCCTCTTCTCGCACGGGTGTGATAAGGTAATCGCTTACGCCGGCGAGCATAGCCTTGCGGATGCTGGCCGGATCTTTGATGGAAGAGTAGGCGACTACAGGGGACTGCGGAAGGAGGTCCGCCACCGCCTCCACCGTCTGCAGGGCCCTGACTACAGGCTCCTCTACGGCGATGACGACGATGTCCGGCTCAGCTTCCTTTGCTAGCGAAACCGCTTCGATCCCATAGCCGGCCTCGCCCAGCACGGCGAAGCCCGAAAGGGCCAGCATCTTCTGGACCTCAGACCTTGCGATCTCGTCCTGGTCAATTACTATGACTCGCGGGTTACGTGCCATCGCCCTTTACTCCCTCAACCTCTCCCGGCTACTCCTTATTGCAATGACTGAAGTCCCAGCAGGGCGGCGCAGGTGGGCGCCGCTCCGTCTTCGGCCCACACAGTTCGGCTTGCCACCGGGGTGGAGTCACCAAAGCCGCGCAGCGCTAGGGCCAGCCGTGGCGTTGCGCACGCCTCAGCCACGGTGAGAACCTCCCCGTGCGCCGGCGATACCGCCAGCGTGACAGTGGTGGCCTCAGGGTTGTCCTCGGTACCGGTACCATCGCCGATCACCGGTGCCTCCTCGCCTTCGCTCACCACAGCACGCGTTACGTCCTGATCGACACTCAACACCAGAACGTTCTGCAGAATCGTCTGGGCGATCTGAACCTGCGAGCCATCACTATCCCCATCACCACTACCCACCTGGATTTGCACAGCGAGGATGACGTCCACGTAATCGCCCGGCCTGATGAGGCCGCTGGCGCCGATCACGTTGCTCACCTGAATAGAGACCGCGCGCTTCCCCTCCGGAATCACGAAGGCCAGCGGCGGGTTCTCCCCACCGGCGATGGCGGCGCCGGTGGCGCGCCAGACATAGGTGGCGAGGCTGACCAGCCCCAGCAACCCCCAAAGTCCCCATGTTCCCCAAAGGGTGGCGCTATCCATGGCCGCCCCCCATTCGTTGATCGATGAAGAAAGCGGCCGTCCCCGCGATCACGCCACAGAATGGCAGACCCCATTCCGGCGAGATCAGGTGAAACAGGGGCCCCAGGGCGGCGCCGAACATCAGCGCCAGCAGGCAGTTGCGCTGCCGCGCACTGGCGAACAGGAAGGTGAAATACATGATGTTGAGGAAAATCAGGCTGACGGTGATGTAAAAGGGAAACGTGCCCGCCAGGTAATAGCCCAACCCCGTCGACAGGACCCCCACCGTCATGCAGGTGGTCGACAGGCCGGTGAAAAAGGGTGCCCGGTGGTGTTCCGGCATTCCCGGCGCGAAGCGAAGGGTCATCGCCCAGGTGTTGACCGACATCATCGCCGCAAACAGATAGCGCCACCGCCAGGCCGCCTTGTCGGCCCGGAACAGCGGCAGCATCGATATGGACATCGGCAGGAAACGCATGTTGGCCATGGAGGACGCCAAAACGATGGCGAGCACCGGCGCGCCGACGGCAAACAGCTCGACGAACGCAATCTGCCCCGGCAGTCCCCAGACGGTGGCCGTCGAGACCACGGCGACGCCGAAGCTGACGCCGCTGTCCCGCGCCAACGAGCCGAAGCCCATCATCGACGCGGAAACGACCCAGACCGGCATCCGAAAGGCGGCGGCGACACCACCAGATCGGAAGAGCAC
>CAJXNA010000049.1 GCA_913056415.1 uncultured Chloroflexota bacterium
GCGCGATATGACGCTTCACGCCCTGCGTGCCCTGGACATTGAGCGGTCGCTGGATCTGGTGCTGACCCGCGAGGACGTGGAGAACCCCAAACCCGATCCGGAGATATATCTGCTCGCGGCCCAAAAGTTCGAGCTACCACCGGAGGAGATGCTGGTGGTGGAGGACTCTCCCAACGGTGTGCGGGCGGCCGTTGCCGCCGGCATGAACGTTATCGCTTTCGCCACGCCCTTCACCGTCAAGGGGCTGCATGAGAGCAAGGTGCAGGACCACAAGTGGATTCTCCATGAGTCGGACAAGCTACTGGACATGGCTCAGCGGGTGATCCGGGAGCACGAGAGAAACGTACACGGCGAGAAGGACCCGCAGGAGACGCGGCTGGGAATCCCACCCGCCACCGAGGAGGACCAACCTGATGCTGGTTAACCCGCTCGAGTACCTGAGAGCGGGCCGCGCGGACGGCTGGGCGGTCGGGGGGTTCAACGTCTACAACCTGGAGTCCGCTCGCGCCGTCGTCGCTGCCGCGACGAACCTGACAGCGCCGGTCATGGTTCAGACTTCGGAGGGCGCCGTAAAGCATGCCGGCTTCGATAACCTCGCTTCGATCGTGCGCCGCCTCGCCGAGAAGGCGCCGGTCCCGGTTGCTCTTCATATGGACCACGGCAAGAGCATCGAGGTGGCGAGGGAGGCGGTGGGGGCCGGATACACCTCGGTAATGATCGACACCTCGCGGCTGCCGTTGGCAGAGAACATCGCCGCCACGCGGGAGATCGTAGAGTACGCTCACGGCCGCGACGTCCAGGTGGAAGCGGAGATCGGCCAGCTCGCCGGCATCGAGGACTTGGGCGAGGTACCGGCGGAAGCCACGTACACGGTGCCGGAGGAGGCGGTGCGGTTCGCGGACGAGACGGGCGTCGACTCTCTGACGATCACCATCGGCACCTCGCACGGCGCTTTCAAGTTCAAGGGCGAACCGCGGCTCGATTTCGACCGTCTGGCCGCCATCGCTAAACTCATCGACAACCCGATCGTGCTTCACGGCGCCTCGGCGGTCCGCGAGGAGGACGTCGCGTTCGCCGAACGGTACGGCGCCCAGCTGCCGAAGGCCACCGGCATCCCGGAAGAGTTCGTCAAGCGCGCCATCTCACTGGGCGTGGCGAAGATCAACACCGATTCCGACCTGAGGCTGGCGGCGCTGGGCAGGATGCGTCAGGTCCTCGCGGAGCGGCCGGATATTTTTAACGTCTACCAGTTGATGGGCGAGGTTGAGGACGCCATTCGCGCTGCCGTCGAGGCACGCATCCGCCTGTTCGGCAGCGAGCGTAAGGCGATGTAGAATCGACCGTTGCCAGATCCGACAACGGGCCGGATATGGTCAATTAAGTTGAGGAGGGATGACGTATGGCAACCAAGATCACCAGAGATGACGTCCAAAGAATGCTTACCGAGGGAGCGCAGCTCGTCGATCCGCTTCCGGAGGCTGAGTACGCCGAAGAACACCTTGCCGGAGCCATCAACGTACCGCTCAGGAAGCTCAACCGGGAGACCACCGCGCACCTGCGGAAGGGCCAGCCCGTAATCGTCTACTGCTTCGATCTTGACTGAGACATCAGCCCTAGGGCCGCGGCGCGGCTCGAGAACCTTGGTTACACCAATGTTTACGATTACTTCCCGGGCAAGGCGGACTGGGCGGTTAACGGGCTGCCGATGGAGGGTAGGACCGCGGGACGGCGTCGCGCCATCCAGATCGCTCGCAAGGATATCCCCACCTGTCGCGCTGATGAGCGCCTCGGCGACGTCCGCGATCGGGTGCAGGCGGCGGGCCATGACCAGTGCGTCGTCGTGAACGGTGACGGCGTGGTGTTTGGCCGTCTCCGCCGGAAGGCCTGGGAGAGCGACCCCGATGCGGCCATCGAAGACGTCATGGAGCTTGGCCCCGCCACAATCAGACCTGATCCCTTCCTGCATGATATCATTGGGCGCCTGCAGACGCGCAAGATCGGGAGCATTCTCGTCACGTCCTACGGGTCGCACGAGGGCGGCCGGCTCCTCGGCGTCCTCTTTCGCGAGGACGTCGAGCGGGCCCTGGCCGAAAACGAGGGAGGAGCGAAGTGACGGACGACACCGGCCTTGACCTGAGACCGGACGTAATGGTGCACGCCCACGGCGAGGGGATCGTGCACGCACATCCTCCGGGCGACCTGGACCAGCTGTGCATCAACACGATTCGCACCCTGGCGATGGACGCCGTCCAGCAGGCCAACTCCGGGCATCCCGGCACACCGATGGGGCTGGCGCCGCTTGCCTACGTGCTGTGGGCCCGGTACCTGAAGCACAACCCCCAAGACCCCTCCTGGCCCAACAGAGACCGCTTCGTCCTGTCAGTCGGGCACGCCTCGATGCTGCTCTACGCTCTTCTGCACCTGACCGGCTACGATCTGAGGCTGGACGAGCTGAAGCGCTTCCGACAGTGGGGCTCCTTGACGCCGGGCCATCCGGAATACGGCCACACGCCGGGGGTGGAGGTGACGACAGGCCCCCTGGGTCAGGGCATCTCCAACGCCGTGGGCCTGGCCATCGCGGAGCGGATGCTGGCGGAGCGGTTCAATAGACCCGACCACGAACTGATTGACCACTACACCTACGTCATCGCCGGCGACGGCGACCTGATGGAAGGCGTATCGGCGGAGGCCTGCTCTCTGGCGGGAAACCTGCATCTGGGCAAGCTAATCGTCTTCTACGACGACAACCACATCACCATCGAGGGCTCCACCGACCTCGCCTTCTGCGAGCGGGTAGGCGACCGCTTCCGCGCCTACGGCTGGCGCGTCCTCCAGATTGAGGACGGGAACGACATGACGGAGATCGACCGGGTGATCGACGAAGCCCGAACCGACGGAGAGCAGCCAACGCTGGTGGTGATCCGGACCCATATCGGGTACGGCTCGCCTAACAAGCAGGACACGGCGGCGGCGCACGGCGCGCCCCTGGGCGAGGACGAGGTGCAAGCCACCAAGCGAAACCTCGGCTGGCCGTACGATGAGCCGTTCACGGTGCCGGAGGAGGCGCTGGCGGTGTTCCGTCGTGCGCTGGAAACGGGAGCCGAGGCCCAGCGGCAGTGGAGCGAGGCGCTGTCCGCCTACTCAGACGCCACCCTCGAGCCGGCGGCCGAGTTCCAGCGGACGATGGCCGGGAAGCTGCCGGACGGCTGGGAGCGCGCCCTGCCGCAGTTCGAGGCGGGTGGACAGATGGCGACCCGCGCCGCCTCGGGAGCGGTGCTCAACGCCATCGCCGAGAGCGTGCCGGAACTGGTGGGCGGCTCCGCCGACCTCGCACCCTCCACGGACACCTACCTCAAGGGCTACGGTGACATCGCCTGCGAGGAGTTCGCGGGGCGAAACTTCCACTTCGGAGTGCGGGAGCACGCGATGGGCTCAGTGCTGAACGGCATCACTCTCCACGGTGGCTTCCGTATATACGGTGGGACGTTCCTGGTGTTCTCGGATTACATGCGCCCACCCATCCGCATGGCGGCTGTGATGGGGCTACCTGTCGTCTTCGTGTACACTCACGACTCCATTGGCATGGGAGAGGACGGCCCCACCCATCAGCCGGTGGAGCAGCTGGCAGGCCTGAGGGCGATACCAAACCTTGTGGTGCTGCGCCCGGCAGACGCCAACGAGACCGCCGCCTCCTGGCGAGTGGCGCTGGAGCGCAGCGACGGTCCCACCTTGCTCGCCCTCTCCCGTCAGAAGCTGCCCATTCTGGAACGGTCTGATGGAGGTGTAGCGCATGGGGCCTACGTCGCCGCTGACGGCGACCGGGTGGTGCTCATCGGCACCGGGTCCGAGGTGTCGCTCTGTCTCGCCGCCCGCGACGTCCTGTCCAAGGAAGGGGTCTCGGCCCGCGTGGTATCCATGCCTTCCTGGGAGCTGTTCCGACAGCAGCCGCAGACCTACCGCGACGAAGTCCTGCCTCCGGGCCTCCCCCGGCTCGCCGTCGAGGCGGCCTCGCCGCTGGGCTGGCGCGAATGGGCCGATGCCACGGTCACGCTGGACCGCTTCGGAGCGTCGGCGCCGGGAAACGTGGTGCTCGAGAAGCTCGGGTTTACTGCCGAGGCGGTGGCGTCGAAGGCGCGGGAGCTGCTGCGATGAAGGTGGCCATCGCCGCTGACCACGGTGGCTTCCCATTGAAAGGACGCTTGGCACAGATGCTCCGGGACTCCGGCCATGAGGTCGTGGACTTGGGAACGCACTCGACAGAACCCGTGGACTATCCCGACTATGCTCGGGCGTTGGGGCGGGCGATCCTGGACGGCCAAGCCGAGCGGGGCGTCTTGATCTGCGGGTCGGGAGCCGGGGCCGCCATCGCCGCCAACAAGATGCGGGGTATCCGCGCCGCTCTGGCTCACGACACTTACACGGCCCATCAGATGGTGGAGCACGATGACGTCAACGTCTGTTGTCTGGGGGCTCGCGTGGTCGGCGCTGAGCTGGCGGCCGAGATCGTGAGCGCATTCCTTCCCGCCCGCTTCAGCGGCGAGGAGCGCCACGTGCGCCGACTTGGCAAGGTCCTGGAGATGGAGAAGGAGGGTAAATGAACCCGTTGTTTCGGCTCAGATCCTTCGGGCAGAGCCCCTGGCTCGACTACATCCGTCGAGGCCTCATCACCTCCGGTGGCCTGCAGCGACTAATCGACGAGTACGCCGTCTCTGGCGTAACCTCGAACCCCACCATTTTGAACAAAGCCATCTCAGGCTCGACTGACTACGATGACGCCCTCCGCTCCCTCGTCGAGAGTGGCGAGCGCGACCCGAAGGCGATCTTCCTGCGCCTGGCGGTCGAGGACATCGGGATGGCAGCCGATGTCCTCCGCCCGGTCTACGACGACAGGAAGGGCGGCGACGGGTTCGTCAGCCTTGAGGTGTCGCCTGACCTGGCCCGAGACACAGAGGGCACGATCCAGGAGGGGCTGAGCCTCTTCAACGAACTCGCGCGCCCCAACGTGATGATCAAGGTGCCCGGCACACCGGAAGGCCCACCGGCGATCGAGGAGCTCACAAGTCAAGGCGTCAACGTCAACGTGACGTTGCTATTCGACGTTAAGGCGTACGAGCAGGCCGCGCTGGCCTACATTGCCGGCCTGGAGCGGCGGCTGGAGGCTGGACAGCCCATCGAAGACATCGCCGGCGTAGCGTCCTTCTTCGTCTCGAGAGTGGATACGGCGGTGGACGCGCTCCTGCCCGAGGAGTCGCCTTTGCGGGGCAAGGTGGCCGTCGCCAACGCGAAGATGGCCTACCGCCTCTTCCGTAGCCTCTTCTCCGGCCCGCGCTGGGAGCGGCTGGCGGCGGCGGGGGGGCGCCTCCAGCGCCCGCTTTGGGCCTCCACGGGAACGAAGAACCCGAGCTATTCCGATGTCCTCTACGTCGAAGAGCTTATCGGCGCCCACACCGTGAACACGATGCCGGAGAGCACGCTGTACGCCTTCGCCGACCACGGACGGCTGCGATCAGCGCCGCCGGCGCTGGAGTCGGACCCGGAAGAGGCTGAGATGACCATCGGTATGCTGCCGGAGTTGGGCGTGGACCTGGACGCGGTGTTGGCGAAGCTGCTGGAAGATGGGCTGGCGGCGTTTCAGGGGGACTTCGAGAAGCTGCTCGCCGGGATCGAGGGTAAGTGCGAAAGGATCGTCTCCGCCGTGGGGCAGCCGCAGGTCAATGTGGGCTCGCTGGCGAAGCCGCTGGAGAAGCGCCTCTCGAGTATGGAGAAGGCAGCACTGCCCCGGCGCATCTGGGCGCTGGACCACACCGTCTGGAAGCCAGACCCGACTGAGATTAGCGACCGCCTCGGCTGGCTGGGCCTCCCTGAGAAGATGCATGAGCATATGGACCAACTGCAGGAGTTTGCCGAGAGCTGCGCCGCGTTCGAGCGGATAGTGCTCCTGGGTATGGGGGGCTCAAGCCTGGCGCCGGAGGTGTTCTCGACTACCTTCGGGGGCAAGCCGCTGACTGCGTTGGACACCACGCATCCGGAGGCGGTGCAGGCGGTGGAGAAGGGCGGTGAACTCCGGAGTACTCTCTTCATAGTCGCCAGCAAATCGGGCGGAACGGTGGAGACCCTCTCCCACTTCGCTTACTTCTTCGACAAGGTGCAGGACGGCAAGCAGTTCGTTGCCATCACAGACCCGGGGACGCCGCTGGAGGCGCTGGCCCGTTCGAAGGGGTTCCGGCGGGTGTTCCTGAACCCAGCCGATATCGGTGGGCGCTACTCCGCCCTCTCCTACTTCGGCCTGGTACCGGCAGCGCTCATCGGCGTGGACGTACACGCCCTGCTGGACTCGGCGGAGGAGATGGCCTGCGCCTGCGCCGAGCATGTGCCCGTTGGCGACAACCCCGGGCTCTGGCTGGGCGCGCTCATGGGCGAAGCCGCGAAAGCCGGCCGGGACAAGCTCACCCTCCTGATTCCCGACGAGGTCACCGCCTTCGGCGCCTGGCTCGAACAGCTCATCGCCGAATCGACCGGCAAGGAAGGCACAGGCATAGTGCCCGTGGATGGCGAGCCGCAGGGCCCGCCGGACGTCTACGGCGATGACCGCCTGTTCGTCTCCCTTGGTGTGGAGACTGCCCTGGAACCGTCCGTGGTCATCCCCTTCGAAGGCGCGGACAAGCTGGGGGCGGAGTTCTTCCGCTGGGAGTTCGCCACGGCGGTGGCCGGCCACGTCCTGGGCATCCACCCCTTCGATCAGCCCAACGTTCAGGAGGCGAAGGACGCTACCCGTCGCCTGCTGGAGGCGGACGCCCTCCCAACAGAGCCGTATGACGACCTGGGGGCGCTCTTGGAGGCGGTACGCCCCGGCGACTATCTGGCTATCCAGGCCTACCTGCCTCGCACTGCCGACAACGTGTCGGGGCTTCAGGCAGCCAGGATGAAGCTGCGCGACCGTCTTCGCGTGGCGACCACCCTTGGCTTCGGTCCCCGTTTCCTCCACTCCACTGGGCAGCTCCACAAGGGCGGCCCGCCCACGGGCGTCTTCGTTCAGGTCGTCGATGAGCCGTCGCTGGACTTGCCGATCCCCGGGAAGCCGTACACGTTCCGGCGTCTGCTCGACGCTCAGGCGGCGGGTGACCTGCAGGCGCTGCGGGCCGGCGGCCGGAGGATCGCCAGGGTCCGCCTATCAGACCTTGAGGAGGTGTTGTAGCGATGCAACTAGGCATGGTCGGCCTTGGCCGTATGGGAGGGAACATGAGGGAGCGGCTGCGCCGCGGCGGGCACGCGGTGAAGACACAATGAGCCTTGAACCGCCAGCGCCCCAGGACGTAGTCGTAGTTGGGGCGTCCGGCGACCTATCGCGCCGCAAGCTCCTTCCCGCCCTCTATAACCTTGCGGCGGCTGACCTGCTGCCCAGTCGAGGGAGCATCATCGGCCTCGCCCCCAGCGACCTAGACGATGAACGCTTCCGGGAGTTCGCCAGAGGATCGATAGAGGAGTTCTCCCGCACCGGCTTTGACCAGAAGCGATGGGCCGGGCTCTCGTCCCGGCTGACGTTCGTTCGCCTGGATGAAGACGGTTATCAACGCCTGGCACAGCGCGTCCGCGAAAGTGAGCGGCTCATCTACCTGGCGGTGCCGCCCTCGGCGGTGCCGGAGATCGTCCGTAACCTCGGCGCCGCCGGGCTGGCTTCGGGCACGCGCCTCGTCGTAGAGAAACCGTTCGGGAGAGACCTGGCCTCAGCGAAAGAGCTCAACAGCACCATCCACGATATCTTCGACGAGTCTCAGGTGTTCCGAATCGATCACTACCTGGGCAAGGAGACCGTCCAGAACATACTCGTGTTCAGGTTCGGCAACGCTGTGTTCGAGCGGGTCTGGAATCGCGATGCGATCGACCACATGCAGATCACGGTGGCGGAGTCGATCGGAGTCGAGGGACGCGGTGCCTTCTACGAGGAGGCGGGCGCCCTCCGCGACATCGTTCAGAACCACGTCTTTCAGGTGCTCAGTCTCCTTGCGATGGAGCCACCGGTGTCGCTGGCGCCGGAGGCGATTCGGGATGAGAAGGCGAAGGTGTTCAGCGCGATGCGCCAGCTCGATCCCGCCACAACTGTCCGGGGCCAGTACACCGCCGGCACCATAGATGGAGAGGCGGTGCCCGGCTATCGAGAGGAGCCAAGGGTCGCACCAGACTCGGCGACGGAGACGTTCTTCGCCGCGCGGGTGGAGATCGACTCCTGGCGCTGGGCGGGGGTGCCGTTCTACCTGCGCACTGGAAAGCGGCTTCCGCAGCGGGCGACTGAGGTCTCGGTCGTGTTCCGGGACGTGCCGCTGTGCTTCTTCGAGGGGACCGGCGTACAGGAGCTTGAGCCCAATCACTTGGTGCTGCGCATCCAACCCGAGGAGGGGATCAACTTCAGCTTTGTCGCCAAACAGCCGGGGCCGCAGGTGATCACTCAGCCGGTGAGCATGGACTTCTCCTACCGCGACTCGTTCATGACCGAGCCGGCGGAGGCGTACGAGCGTCTCCTTCACGACGCGATGGACGGTGACCATACCCTGTTCGCGCGGGAGGACAGCGTTGAGCGGGGGTGGATGATAGTGCAGCCGGCGCTGGAGAATCCCGCGCCGGTCTGCACGTATTCGGCCGGCAGTTGGGGACCGTCCGAAGCGGACGAGCTTATCGCGCCACGAACCTGGCACCTCCGTTGAGGAAGGAAGGCAGGCGTAGATTGAGACATGACTAACAGAGGTACCTATCCCCCGATCTCCGACTACGGGCTGATCAGCGACATGCACTCCTGCGCCCTCGTCTCGAAAACGGGCTCCATCGACTGGTGCTGCTTTCCCCGGTTCGATAGCCCCGCGGTGTTCAGCCGCATCCTTGACTGGGGGAAAGGCGGCTATTTCCAGGTCGCGCCTGAAGAGGTCAGATCGGTGAGTCGGCGTTACCTGCCGAATACAAACATCTTGGAGACGACGTTTGAAACCGTCACCGGGGTAGCGAAACTGACCGATTTCATGCCCACCCACCCGCATCCCGCGCCGAGCGAACCGGTGGAGAGCGGCGCCCGCCGCCGGCAGGTGGCCCGGATCATGGAGTGCGTGAGCGGAACTGTCCGGTTCACGGTGGAGTGTCGCCCCCGCTTTGAGTACGGAACGATCGTCCCCCACGCCGTGCTTCATGGTGACCACGCCGGCTTCGCGCACGGCGGCGTGGACGCTCTCTCCTTCTCCTGCTCGGCGCCCATTCAGGAGGCCGACGGCGGCTTCCGGGCGGAGGGGCTGCTGAGGTCCGGGGAGAAGCTGAGCGCGGTCGTCACCCATCGACCCCGCTTCCCAGCTGGAAGCAGACCGTTCACGTCTCACGATTTTGACGTCTTCGATCACCGCAAGATCGGTCAACGCTTAGAGGAGACGAAGCGGTTCTGGGAGAACTGGGCCTCGCTCTGCACGTACGACGGCGAGTACCGCGACGAGGTCCTCCGCTCCGCCCTTACGCTCAAGGCGCTGACCTACGCGCCCTCCGGCGCCTTCGTAGCGGCGGCGACGACATCTCTGCCTGAGGCGGTCGGCGGCTCCCGCAACTGGGACTACCGCTTCACCTGGATCAGGGACGCGTCGTTCGCTCTGTACGCCCTGTTCATCATCGGCTACACGGCGGAGGCGCGTGCCTTCAAGGACTGGCTGGAGTGGAGCACCGTGGGGCGCGCCCGGGATCTCCAGCTCATGTACGGCCTGGGAGGCGAGCGGCGGCTGACAGAGACGGAGCTGCCGGAGTTGGACGGTTACCGTAGCTCGCGTCCCGTGCGCATCGGAAACGCTGCCTACTCCCAGTTTCAGCTGGACATTTACGGTGAACTGCTGGACTCGGCACATCTGTACCGCAAGTTCGGCGGGGAGATAGACGAGGAGTATTGGGAGTACCTCCAGAGGGTCGTCGCCTTCGTGATCGACCACTGGCAGGAGCCGGACGATGGGATCTGGGAGGTTCGCGGCGGACGACAGCACTTCGTCTCTTCCAAGGCCTGGTGCTGGGTGGCCTTGGACAGGGCGATAAAGGCCGCCCGCGCCCTCGGCCTCCCTGGAGACGTGGAACGCTGGCGAAAGGTCAGGGCGGAGATCAAAGAGGACGTTCTGGCGAACGGCTACGACGCCGAGCGAGGGGCGTTCGTGCAGGCCTACGGCAGCAAGAAGCTCGACGCCAGCAACCTTCTTCTGCCCCTGGTGGGCTTCGTGCGTGTCGACGACCCCCGGATGCGCGCCACCATCGAGGCGATCGAGCGCGAGCTGACATCGCCAGAGGGTTTCGTGTTCCGCTACGAACACGACGACGATGACGCCGCGGGCCGCGAGGGCACGTTCTCGATCTGCACGTACTGGCTCGCCGACAACCTCATCGCCCGAGGCGAACTCCAACGGGCGCACGCCCTGTTCGACAAGTTGCGGGAAAGCGCCAACGACCTCGGGCTCTTCAGCGAGGAGACGGATCCAGAGACCGGCGCGATGCTGGGCAACTTCCCGCAGGCCTTCACTCACCTAGCTTTCATCAACACGGCGGTCCAGCTTCACGAGGCGGAAGAGCACCAGAAGGGTGCTCAGGGGGGCGAGGCTGGGAAGAGCACGACATGAAGGCCATCGTCGTGACCCCCATGCAGCCGGGCAGCGGACGGCTGGCGGAGGTGCCCGACCCGCAGCTCCGGGAGGGCGAGGTGCTGGTTCGGGTTCACGAAGTTGGGCTGGACGGGACGGACGACGAGATCCTGCAGGGCCAGTACGGCGAGGCGCCACC
>CAJXNA010000050.1 GCA_913056415.1 uncultured Chloroflexota bacterium
TCAACCAATGGAGGTATGCCATGGCACGCCCTGGCGATGTGATCGAAAACCCAGTCATCGGGGCGCGGATAATCTTCCGCAAGACAGCACGGGACACGAACGGTGAGTTGTTGCAATTCGATTTCTTCCTCAAGCCCCACGGCTTGGGGCCGCCCGAGCACATCCATACGCGGCAGGAGGAGCGCTTCCAGGTCGTCTCGGGCACGATGCGCTTCCGCGTCAGCGGGAATGAGCAAAGCCTCAGCGCGGGCCAGGCCTTGGTGGCTCCCCCCGGCACTCCCCATACTTTCTGGAACGACGGCGATGACGAGGTGCACGTCCTCAGCGAGATCCGGCCAGCGTTGAAGAGCGAAACCTATTTCGAGACCTACTTCGGTCTCGCCCGAGACGGAAAGAGCAACAAACGGGGGCGTCCCAACCTATTGCAAGTCGTGGTGCTGGCTCGCGAGCAGGACTTCTTCCTCGCCGGGCCGCCAATACCCGTGCAGAGAGCAGTGATCGCGGTGCTCGCACCCATCGCTAGGCTACTCGGGTACCGAGCCCGCTACCCGCAGTACAGCGGCCCGGAGTGAGCTAGGCCTGGTGGCCGGACCCGACAACGTCGTTCACGTGGCCCGCGACGTGCGCCACGGCGACGAAGTAGATCACCCTGGCCAGCGGGCCGGGGATGCCGCCCGCCGAGCGGATATGCACCTGGAGGAGCGCTTCGTCCGCCTGCTCGACGGCTTCGATGGTGGCGTCGCGGTTCTTCTGAAACTCCGCCAGCAGCTCCGCGACGGACGCCTGCGCCCGCTTTTCGACCTGGCGCTGATTGTACTCGTCGATGCCGCCCCGCATGGTCCCCGTCGATGGACCGCCCGACTCCTTCTGCCCCGCTCCCGCTGGCGCTCCCTGCCGGGCGACATCGATGAGCCGGGGATACGTCCACTCGATAGACGTGACGTGGGCGAGGATCTGGCGGGCGTTCCAGCCGCCCTCGTAGCGGCCCTGCTCGAACTGATCTTCGGGTAGCGCGCCCAGCCTGTCGAGGAGGTCCTGTTGGCTGGACCTCAGCTCCTGAAGCAGCTCCGCCTTGGTTAGCACTCCTTGTTGCGTCATGGCGGTGAGACCTCCGTTATGCTATCGCCCCTGGCCACCGTCCGGTGCCGCCGGTGATGAGAGCGCTGGGCAGCACAGGCGCCATCACTCTACCTGAACGCCGGTATCACCTCTTGCGAGAAGCGGAGGAGGCTATTGCGGTGGAAGCGGGGGAACTGGGACAGCATGATCTCCTCCACGCCCGCGTCGACGAACGCCTGAACGCCGTTCTTCACGTCCTCCACGGAGCCCATGAGGACGGAGCGGCGGGCCTCCTCCTCGCTGCCGCCGCGGAACGCCATCATCCCCTGGACGACGCGCTGCTGGAACGCCGGGTCCTCGTTCAGGAACAGCATCACCTGTGTGGTCCGCCGGATCTCGCTGAAGTCGCGGCCCACGTCCTTGCAATGCTGCTCCAGCACCTCGTATTTGTGCCGGACCTCCTCCGGCGTGCCGATAACGTTGGTGGCGTCGGCGTATTTGGCCACCGTGCGCAGCGTGCGCTTCTCGCCGCCGCCGCCGATGAGGATCGGCGGGTGCGGCTGCTGCACGTTGGGCGGGTTGTACGGCGGCTGGTCCAGCTGGTAGTAGCGCCCCTGGAACGTGGGCCGCGTCTGGGTCCACAGCAGCTTGATCACCTGCACCGCCTCGTCCAGCCGCTCCAACCGCTCCTTCGTGGTGTGGAAGGGGATGGCGAACGCCCCGTGCTCATAGGTGTGCCAGGCGCCGCCGAGGCCGAACTCAAGCCGCCCGCCCGATATCTGGTCGACCGTCGTCGCCATCTTGGCCAGCACAGCCGGGTGACGATATGTGTTGCCCGTGACCATGATCCCCAGTCGAACGCGTGATGTAGCCTGGGCCAGCGCGGCGAGGGCCGTCCAGCCCTCCATGCACGGGCCCTCGGAGCCCATGGCGGCGCCCATGCCGGTCACGAAGTGGTCCATCAGCCAGAGGTGATCGAAGTTAGAGTCGCCGTCCAGCTCCTGCCACAGCGATTGCAGCTCGTCCCAGGAGACCCCTGCTTGAGTGGCCTGTACACCGAACTTCAAGGTGCGCTCCTTTTCCAGAATGCCTTCACTTTTACGCGAACGTAAGGATAGGCTAACCCTAGCCCCCGGTCAAGAGGTCGGCCTGCGTTTATTCGCCGGCCGTCTGCTCCAGCCCCAACTGCTTCTTGAAGTCCGGCTCCAGGCCGCCCAGGGCGCCCATCTGAAGCAAGCTGGTGAGCGGCCACTGCACCATCATCTGCATCATCTGTAGCGGCACGGCGAGCTCCGGCGTCTCGCCGATGACCTTCGCCTCCTGGAGCTCGTTCAGCTCATCGTCGGAGAGGCCCAGCATGCCCTGGAGCACCTCCCGATTGTGCTCGCCCAGCTTTGGCGCCGTTCCCCGAACGTTGGTATCGAAAGCCGCGAAGCGGGCGCCCAACTGCTTGGGTACGGGGCGCACGCCTCCGGCGTGCTCCACCATCTCGAAGTAGCCGCGCTCCCGAAGGTGCGGGTCCAGGAGCACCTCCTTCGGGTTGAGCACGGCGGCCGCGGTGACGCCCTCAGCCTGGAGCAGGTGCATCGCATCGATGTGGCCCTGCTCCCGCGTCCAGGAGGCGATCAGCTCATCTAGCTCGTCGTGGTGGCGGTGGCGGCCCAGCACGTCGGCGAACCGCTCGTCCCCCGCCCACTTGGGCTGCCCCACGGCGCCGCAGAACGCCTGCCACTCCGCATCGTCGCGCACGGTGAGCACCAACCAGTTGTCCTCGCCGCGACATGGGTAGCAGCCCTGAGGCGCGAACCAGAGGCTGCGGTTGCCAATGCGTTCCGGCTCGCGGCCGTTGAGCGCGTAGTCCATCAGCGCGTAGCCGCCGATGGGGATCGCCGCCTCCTGCTCCGACAGGTCGATGTACTGGCCCTTGCCGGTGCGGCGCCTGTAGTGGAGGGCGGTTAGGACAGCGCCCGCCCCCGCGATGCCGGAGTAGGGGTCGGTGAAGGCGATGCCGGTGCGCAACGGCTCGCCGCCGCGATAGCCTGTGAGGGAGGAGATGCCGCAGGCGGGCTCCAGCCCCATCCCGTAGGCTGTGTAGTCGCGCCAGGGCCCGTTCTGGCCGTAGCCGGAGAGGGAGATCATGATCAGGTCCGGCCTTATCTTGCACAGCGACTCGTAGTCCAGGCCGTGCTGGGCCATGACGCGGGGCGTGAAGCTCTCAGCGACGACGTCTGCGTGGGGGATGAGGCGCTTGAGCAGCTCCACGGCATCCGGCTCGCTAAAGTCCAGGGTTAGAGACTTCTTGCCCGCGTTGCGGTAGAGGAAGTAGCCCATACGGTTCCAGAAGTCGTCGTGGGAGTCGTTATCAGCGATGACGAGGAGGCGGGTGATGTCGGTGCGCTTGAGGCCTTCGAGCTTGATGACCTCGGCGCCCAGGTCACAGAGGATACGGGTGCAGGTGGGACCGGCGTAGACCTGGGTTAGGTCCAGCACGCGGATACCGGAGAGGGGGAGGGCGCTCATTCCACCTTTCCCCTGTCATTCTGAGCGAAGCGAAGAATCTGGGGAGGGGGTTGCTCCTCGCGTAGGCGGCCGTCGAGATTCTTCGTCGCTGCGGCCGTCTGGCGACCGCCTCCGCTCCTCAGAATGACACAACAACGGTCCAGCACGCGGATACCTGAGAGAGGCAGGCCGGCCATCACGTGACCCCCCGCTCGCGCAGGATGCGTGCCTCCTCCGCATCGTAGCCCAGCTCCAGGAGCGCGTCGTGCGTGTGCTCCCCGAGAATCGGGGCGACCCCCTGGCGGAGGGGCGTCTCCGACATCCTGAACGGCACCCCGGCCACCCGCGTCCTACCTACCTCCGGCTGCTCCACCTCCTGGAAGAAACCCCGCTCCTTCATGTGCTCGTCTTCCAGCAGGAGACCTGGGCTCATCACCGGCCCGAACGGCATGCGCAGCTCTTGAGCGCGCGTCAGAAGGTCCCGCCAGTCATGCTCCAGCAGGTAGGGGCGCAGTATCTCCTCGAACTTCTGCCACTGGATGGAGCGCATCCAGAGGTTGATGAAGAGAGGGTTCTGCTCCAGCTCCATCTGCTCCATGAGAACGGCCATTCCAAGAGGAAAGCCGGTGGCGCCCGGTACGACGACGATGTGGCCATCCTTGCAGGGGAATATGTCCGCCGGGTAGGCGAACAGTTGGCGGGAGTAGAAGCGCTTGCGTATGGCGCCCATAAAAGAGTAGAGCGTGGTGTTGTACTCGTCGGCGGCGCCCAGCGCCTCCAGCATCGAAACGTCAATCTGCTGGCCACCGCCGTTCGATGCGCGGTGCTCCACGGCGGCGAGAACGCCGACGAAGGCGTTGAGGCCGGCGAAGTACTCAGCCGGCTCGCCGCCGGTGCACAGAGGCTCCTTGTCGGGGTCGCCGGTGACGTACATCAGGCCGGAGAGCGCCATGCAGGTCAGGGAGTTGCCCCGATAGCCGCTGTACGGCCCTGTCTGCCCGAACGGCGTAATGGAGCAGTAGACCAGATCCGGAAACTCCTCCTTCAGGTCGTCGTAGCCCAGGCCAAGCGAAGCGAGATGGCCCGGCGCGTAGCTCTCCACCAGCGCGTCCGCCTTGGCCAGCAGCTTGCGCAGCACGGTACGGCCGCTCTCCGCCTCGATGTCCAGGGTGACGCTCTTCTTGTTCCCGTTCAGGTGGATGAACAGCCCGCCCTTGTCGTGGTGGGGAACGTCGTCCGGGAACGGCCCCAGAGTACGGGCGTAGTCACCCTGGGGCGGCTCCACCTTGATCACCTCGGCGCCACAATCGGCCAGCAGCTTGGCGCAATAGGGCCCGGCGATCCCCTGGGAGAGGTCGATAACGCGCAGGTCGTCGAGGGCGAGGTCGGACAAGGGCGCTCCTTCGTGTGCTACACGGAGGTTCGGGGCGGATGATACTACAACATTGGAACAGCAACCACTGTCCACTGCCAACTGTTCCCTGTTCCCCGTTCCTTTTGCTACAATGCGGGTCGCTGGAATGCCAATGCCTGTGCCAACCCTTTCAATGGACAAGCGCGGCCCCATCGCCCACCTGACCCTGCGGCGGCCGGAATCCCAGAACGCCATCGACGGCGCCCTCCTGGAAGAGCTGTCCCGCGCCTGCGAAGCGATTGAGGTGGACGACGATGTCCGCGTAGTTGTCCTGGTCGCAGAGGGCGAGCACTTCTGCCTCGGCTGGGACGCAGCCCTCCTCGACAGAGAGAGCGGCGGCCCTCCCGCGGACCCCTTCGGCTGCCTGGCGGAGTTGCCGCGGCCGGTTGTCTGCGCCGTCCAGGGCGATACCCTCAGCGCCGGCCTGGAGCTGGCCCTCGCCTGCGATATCCGCCTCGCCGCGGAGGACGCACACCTGGGCCTGCCGGAGACCAAGCTCGGCCGTGTCCCCATGGGCGGCGGCAGCCAGCGCCTGGCCCGCCTGGTGGGCAGGGGCAAGGCGCTGGAGATGATCCTCACCGGCGAGCCGGTAGAGGCGCGGGAGGCGCTGCGCATCGGCCTCGTGAGCGCCGTGGCGCCTACCGATAAGCTGGCGGCCGAAGCGGAGGCGATCGCCGGCCGCATAGCGGAGCGCGGCCCCATCGCCGTGCGCTACGCCAAGGAGGCGATAAACCGCGGCCTGGAGATGCCCCTGGAGCAGGCCCTCCGCTACGAGACCGACCTGACGATCATCCTCCAGACCACGGAAGACAGAGCGGAGGGCGTCCGCGCCTTCCTGAAGAAACGCAAGCCGAAGTTCAAGGGACGCTAGCGACAGCGAAGGAGGTATCGATCAGATGCAGATCGTCCTAGAGATGGATGAAGCTTGGTCGCTGATGTCGGTCATCGTGTCCTACGTGATCGACCACAGCGGCGTATCGCAGGGTGGAAAGTCGAAAATCAGGCGTTGGCGCAGCGATCGCGCTGCAGGCACGGTGGAGATGGATGACCTGGCGGTGGCGGTCAACCAGGCGCTGGACATGTACCTCGACGAGAAGACGACGCGCACCGTCCGCCGTCGCGGCCGCTACGTCTCCAGCCGTGAGGCGACCCGATGAGGCTGGAGCTTGAGCAGGAGGAGAGCGTCGAGCTCCTCTCCCTGATCGTCGACCGCATCACCCAGAAGGCCGGACTCGCCGCCAAGGACCGGGCCGCCGTGAAGCGCTGGCGCAGCGAGCAGATGAAGGCGGGCTCCGACGCGATGAAGGAGCTCAGCGATAAGATCAACGCCGACCTGGAGCGCGCCCTGCGCAGCAAGGAGAAGAGCGCGATCCAGAGGGCGGACTGGCGGTAGATTGTGACAAGAGTGGCCAGGATGGTTTATCGGCTCGACCGCACCCTCAAGGGTGCGGCATCGGATGCCCCAGCCTCTAGGCTGGGGTAAGGTGTCCGCCATGTTTGACACCCTCCTCTACGACAAGCAGGACGGCATCGCCTGGATCACCCTCAACCGTCCGCAGGTGCTCAACGCCATCAACATGCGGATGCGGGACGAGCTGTGGGACGTCGTCCAGGCCGTGCGAGACGACCCCGAAGTCCAGGTCGTGATCTTCCGGGGCGCCGGCGAGCGGGCGTTCTCGGCCGGGGCGGACATCGGCGAGTTCGGGACAGCGCCCTCGTACGTGGAGTCGCGGCGGGCCCGCCGCCAGCGTGACCTCTGGCGGCTCATCCTGTCGCTGGAGAAGCCGCTCATCGCCGCCATCCACGGCTACGCCCTCGGCGCTGGCATCGAGCTGCCGATGTGCTGCGACCTCCGCGTCGCCAGCGAGGACGCACGGCTGGGGCTGCCGGAGGTGAGCCTGGGCTACATCCCCTCCGCCGGCGGCACCCAGACGCTGCCCCGCCACATCCCGCCCGGCGTGGCGATGCACATGATCCTGACCGGCGACCCGATCGACGCCCAGGCGGCGTTGCGCCACGGCCTCGTCCAGCGCGTCGTCCCCCGCGAACGGCTCTACCAGGAGGCGGAGGCGTTGGCACAGACGCTGATGTCGCGGCGGCCGCTGGCGCTGCGCCTGGCCAAGCGCGCGGTTCTGGAAGGGCTGGACCTACCCTTGGCGGAAGGGCTGGCGTTGGAGCGACGCCTGGCCGCGCGGGCGCTGGCCAGCGCCAACGCGCCGGAGAGGGCGTGACGTGGGCCACATACCAATCGCCCGGCCATCTCCCCCACGCCGGTTCAAGGTTCCGCGCGCGGGAGTCGCTCTGGCACTGCTGGTGGTCGTGTTCGGCGCCGCGCTGGCGCTGATGCTGATTTTCGTCTGGCCCGGCGGGGGCGGCGCGCCGGAGGCACCGGTGCTCATAGCGGCTGTCCGCGTGGAGGAGTTCCAGGTGGGGGAGCCAGCGCATTTCAAGGACAAGGGCTTCTTCTTGATCAAGCTGGAGTCGGGAGAGCTGCTTGCTCTATCCGACCTGGACACACATGTGGCTTTCAGGGAGCAGGGCTGCCGTATCCGTTGGCGAGAGGACCTAGAATTCAACGGCCGCCCGTTCATGGGCCGTGCCGAGTGGTTCCGCGGGGATTGCAGTGGCAGCACCTTCGACACAGATGGCCGGCTCGTGTCCGGCCCCGGCCCGCGAGGTATGGACGGCTATCGCGTAGTGATTGAGGACGACGGAGTCTTTGTAGATACGAGCCGCCTGCTTTGTGGCTACTCCTCGATTGAGCAATACGAGTATCCCGAGTACTGCATCCCGCCGGGTGCAGGCAGTGGAGGTAGAGGATGAACACGTCCGAGTTCCTGATGATCGCGGCCTCGGTGGTGCCCGATCGTATCGCTATGATCTGCGACGGCGAAAGCCGCACCTTCGCCCAGCTCCAGGAGAGAGTGAACCGCCTCGCCAACGCCCTCTCCGCCAGTGACGGACTGAGCATCGGCAAGGGCGTCAAGGTGGCGGTGATGGCCCTCAACTCCATCCCCTACGTCGAGACCTACTACGCCTGCGCCAAGCTGGGCGCCGTGTTCGTACCCCTCAACTACCGCGCCAAGAAGGAAGAGCTCTCCCACATGGTGAACAACTCGGAGACGAAGGTCATGTTCGTGGGAGAACGTTACCTGGAGCTCACCTCCGCCATCCGGCCCCAGTTCAAGACCGTGCAGCAGTTCATCTGCTACGACGCCCACCCCGGGCAGACGCCCGCCCGTCTGGGCGAGGGCATGACCTCCTACGAGGAGCTCCTCGCAGCCCACGAGCCGGAGGAGATCTTCACCGACGTGGAGGACCCGGACCCCACGATCGTCATCTACACCAGCGGCACCACGGCGATGCCCAAGGGCGTCGTACTGACCTACCTCAGCATGTCCGTCTACGTGACCAACACGATGGAGCCCGCTAACCCGGAAACCCACGACGTCACCCTCCTCTCCGTGCCCATCTACCACGTGGCCGGCGCCACCGCCATGCTCTCCTCCGTCTGGGGCGGACGCACGCTCGCCATCCTCCCCCAGTTCGACCCCAAAGCCTGGCTCGAGGCTGTCCAGGCCCACAGCGTCACCCACAGCTTCGTCGTACCGACGATGCTCAAGCGGACGATGGAGCAGCCGGACTTCGACAAGTACGACCTGAGCTCGCTGAAGCTCATCGCCTACGGCGCCGCCCCCATGCCCTACGAGGTAGTGACCAAGGCCGTCCAGGTCTTCAAGTGCGGCCTCATGAACGCCTACGGCCAGACGGAGAGCACCTCCACCCTCACATTCCTGGGCCCTGAGGATCATCAGATCACCGACGCGTCGGGGGAGGAGCGGGAGAAGAAGCTCCAGCGCCTCCGCTCCGTCGGCCGCGCCATGGAGGACGTCGTCGTCGCCATCCTCGACCCCCAGGGCGAGATGCTGCCGCCGGGCCAGGAGGGGGAGATCGTGGCCCAGGGAGCGCGCATCATGTCCGGCTACCTGGGGCTGCGCGACGAGACGGACGAGGCGATGCGCGGCGGCTGGCTCCACACCGGCGACGTCGGCTGGATGGACGAGGACGGCTACGTCTACATCACCGGCCGCACCAAGGACCTGATCATCCGCGGCGGCGAGAACATCGCGCCGGGGGAGATCGAGGCGGTCTTGGAGCAGCACCCGGCGGTGGACGAGGCCGCGGTCATCGGCGTGCCGGACGCGGAGTGGGGGGAAGAGGTGAAGGCCGTGCTCGTCACCAAGGGCGGCGCCAAGCCCTCCACGGAGGAGCTCACCACGTTCGTCAAACAGCATCTGGCCAGCTACAAGGCGCCCAAGTACTACGCCTTCGTGAAGGAGCTGCCGAAGAACTACCTGGGCAAGCTGCTGAAGACGGACCTGCGCAAGCAGCACGGAGAGCCGAAAGACGGCTAAGCGGCGCTCTCGTCAGCGACGCCGCAGGGAGAGGCGGGCCCGTCCCGGCTTCGACGAAGGCACGGCGGCCCAGCCACCGCCAGCCACCAAGCGGGCGGAAGCGACCCAGGGCGTCTCCTGGCTGGGGTTGATCGGCGCCCTGATGGGGTTCGTGCCGATGACCGCCTTAGGGATCGAATTCCTGCTGGACGGGCGAGCCCTGGCGGCGGTGCCGTTGGCGATGTCGGCGATCTACCTACCGGCCATCGGGGCCTCGGCGAGGGCCACTCTGCGACGGCGAGCCGTCCTGCGGGGCGTGGTCGCTGCCTCCATCGCGATGGTGTTCATCAGCCTGCCGTTCCTGGGGCCCACGCTCGCGGTCGTCTTGGTGCCGGCGACGGCGCTGCTGGCCGTAGCCGGCGGGCTGATCTTCGAGCGCTAGGCCGTCGCCAGCTGCTCGGGTGCGAAGGGGAACTCCTCCACCGTGTCCATACGGTCGCACCAGGGCGTGACCGGCCGCTCGAACCGGACCCAGACATCACCGCCCGGGAAGGGGAGAACGCGTACCACGCGACCGGCCTTGCCGGTGAAGTAGCGACGACACCAGGATGGCGCGTCCAGGATGAGCACGCGGTCGCCGCTGAGCAGACCGCCATCGCGCGTGGGGGGCTGAGCTTCGGTTGCCATCGTCATCGTATCTCCTCTACCTACCTACGCCGCCGGCCGCAACGCCCCTGCCTGCCGGTAGGCACGGCGCAGCAGCCTCAAGGGCATGGCCGATACCGTACGCGGCTTTGGCACAGCAGCGGCGTGGCGCTGCGCCTTCGTCATTTCAGCGGCGGCTGCCAGTTGCATGCGAGCGACCTCCCGCTCGATCTCCTGGACCTTTGCTCGACTGAGATATTCCATGTCCATTTCGAACCCCCTAGGTCCGCTCGCTTCTGCTACATACCCTTTTTAATAGCAACGGCCGCAGGAGACTATGACCTGGATCACAGTTGCGGGGGTTTTCGCAGGAAGGGCAGACTTACGGCAACCGCGAGCCGCAACGGTCGCTGGAGGACATCCTGGCCTAGTGAGGATCACCTTCCGGTGGGACCTCCGGACAGGCTATAATTGGCGAACGGAGGTCACCATGCCCAGTCTGCGAGCCGTCTTCTCCAACCTAGGTGCACAGATGCCGCTGGGTCGCAAGATCCAGCGCATTTTCGCCAACAACTGGACCAAGATCCGCACCCGCAGCAGTTGCTGTGGCAACTACGGCGAGCCCGGCTGCTGAGAGATCGCGACCGACTCGGGTGCCGAGCCATCACAGGGCGATCCCGAAGCCTGAGGAGCGGACGCTCACCTCCACGTCGGGCACGAACAGTTCCGCTGTGACCGGAACCG